>JBAVYC010000082.1:0-4561 GCA_049698595.1 Desulfobacterales bacterium
GCTCAGAGCACAGGGGATGGATTCAGAAAGGATTAATTTTATCAACAATCCTAATGAAATAAAAATGTCCGCTGTAATTTTAAAAATGGCTGAATCTTATATCCCCTATTCCGGAACATTTTTTAAAAAGCCCTTGAATTATAGGGGTTCGCACGATTTAGCCAAAATATGTAGTCGCAGAATAAAATGGTGCTAAACATTAAATAATCTATTTTATATATATAAAAATAAAGGTTGACAAGCTCTTTTTTAAATATTAATGTAGTCTAATAAATGAAAAGGCTGCATTATGCATTTAAGTTACAGCTTCTCAACGTATAAAGGCAAAAAATATAAATCTTATGCCATTGCCGAATCTTATCGGGAAGGCCAAAAGGTAAAAAAACGAAATATTTGGCCTATTGGAAAACTCACCGATCAGCAGGCAGCGCAAATCAAGCTGGTCTTAAAAGTTGCAAAAGGCAAAGACCAAGTTCTAACACAGTTAAAGCATATTGTAGTCAAAGACAGCAAAGCTTATCTGGATATCGCCGTGGTCAACGAGTTGTGGAATTATTGGCAATTGGATCAGGCTTTCGATTTTGAAATTTCAGACAGCCCGCTTTCAACACCGCTTTTGGCCAAAATATTAACGATTAATCGCTGTACCGACCCGTGCTCGCATTATTCGGTACCCAAATGGGCAAAACAAAATGCCTTAGCCCAAGTACTCAATATCGACCTGGGTAGATTAAATGATGACAAAATCTACTATGAACTGGATAAAATTCACCAAAACCATTTTGCCATTGAGAACTACCTTTTTAAACAGACGTATTTAAAAAATTCAGCTTCGTACCAATACATTGATTATGACCTGAGCACCTCCTACTTTGTTGGCTATACCTGCAAATTGTCGGCCTTTGGTAAAGGCAAAATCGAATGTCGAGGCAGACGTCAGGTGTTATTGGGCGTTTTAATCAACAATGAGGGATACCCCTTTAAGTGGGATGTATTTCCCGGCAACACGGCTGAAGTCAAAACACTTAAAACAAATATCGATGCCTGCAAAACACGCTTTAATTTAAGCGGTGCCAATGTCACACTGGTCTTTGATCGTGGGATCATCTCTGATGACAATGCCCAATTGATTAAAGATGCAAAAATGAAATACATCTCGGCGTTAGACCGCAATCAGATTGCTGGTTGTGGTATCGATTTAGACCCGTTTAAAAAGATATCCAGCGAGGATGTTTCTCCAAAGCCTGACGGGTTTAAAAAATATGATGATCAACTTTATTTCTATGACCACGGCGTAATCGATGATAAACGTTTTATCGTCGGCTTTAATCCAACTTTATTTGCCGAAGACCGTAAAAACCGTAAAGAGAAGATTGACTTTTTTGAAGTCTATCTGAAAAACGAAAACAAAGCTCTAAAAAATGCCCAAAGGGACAGAAAACGTCAGGCGACTGAAGGCCGCGTACTTAACGAGTTAAAACGACTTAAGATTAAAAAGTACTATGAGCATCCAGTCCTGTATCCGCTTGTTGTTAAAAAACAGTTGAAGAACGGCACCGTAAAGAGCGTTGAAAGCTTTAGAGTCCAGGTAAATAAGAAGGCCGATATCATTGTGGCCGACAAACTGCTTGACGGTGTCTGTGTTTTTATTACTAACCACATCGAAAGACAGGGACGCGGATTTAAAATTAGTCCCAGCAAAGTCATCGGCGCATACCGCAACAAAACAAAGATTGAAGATGTATTCAAAAACGTGAAGTCATTTCTTAAAATCAGACCATTTTTTGTAAACACGGAAAAGCATGTCAAGGCAGTTTATACGATCTGCATACTAGCTTACTTTTTGAACAAATTTCTCGCAAATCAAAGAAAGAGTGCCGGTGAAAAAGATTATCTAAATTCTAAAGAACTCTATGCTCCGTTTAAGAACATCGACTTTGTAACCCTTTTTGACCCCATATCCGGTCAAAGCGCTATAAAGTCAGTTGAATTACCGAAGGAGACAAAAAACATATTGGAAATAATTGGAATGTCTCATGTCTTCTCAAGTCAATAAAAATAAGGCTTTGGCAGAGAGTGTAGTCTCAGAAACTTATCTGGCAACTGTTTGATATAATTTACTTATCTTTTATGAGTCCGGAACCTGGGTTATACGCCAGGCGACTTTAGAAGGGTTGCTAAAAAAAAATGAACATCGAACATTGAACGTCCAACATCGAACTTCGAATGGGAAAAGATAAGGAGGACAAACGTGGCTTCACAAAGCAAGGTCGTCGTCACATGTGCATTAACCGGTCTGCTGACTGATCCGGCTAGATTCAATGTGCCGGTAACCCCGCAGGAAATGGCTGATGCTGCCAAGCAGTCTTACAATGCCGGTGCATCGGTATTACACTGCCACTTCAGAGATCAGGGGCAGGGAATGGGAGCCTTTCCGACCTGGGATTTGAAAACCGTCGGCGACATTTTATCCGCTATCAAGGAAAGGGTCCCGGATATCATCATTTGCATGAGCACCGGAGTCCTGGGTGATGATATTTCCGGACCGGTCGGATGCCTGGAAACGTTTAAGCCCGAACTCGCAGCCTGCAATGCCGGATCGCTGAATTATTTAAAAATTCGCAAGGATGGCAACTGGGCCTGGCCACCGGCTCTTTTTGACAATCCGGTTGAAAAAATAAAGAAATTTTTGGATGTCATGACGGCCGGCAAGATTGTCCCGGAATTCGAATGTTTCGACACCGGCATTGTGCGAAGTGTACGCATGTTTAAGGCCAATGCCATGTTTGACGGCGAGCCGCACGTGTCCTTTGTGATGGGCGTGGACAGCGGAATGCCTGCCAACCCGGACCTGATTGCGATTCTGAAGGGAGAGTTGCTGGAAAATTCACACTGGCAGGTCATCGCCACCGGTCCCGGGAGGGAAAAAATATGGAATCTTCATCGGCGATGTCTGGAATTGGGCGGCGATGTGAGAACCGGACTGGAGGACACGTTTTATCTTCCCAATGGCGACCGGGCAAACGACAACGGCCGGCTGGTGGAAGCGCTGGTAAATATTGCGCGTGAAGTCGGCCGGGAGCCCGCATCGCCGGCAGAAGCACGGCAAATGCTGGGCCTGTTGCGGTAAACAATTCATAAGCCGCCGGCATCGATCAGATTTGCACCCATTAAGTATGCCCTCGCGGTAACGGTAGAACCTTTTAAATTCTCATCCCGCCGAGGCGGGGTGGCTTATGAATTGAGTTAGAAAGCTTGATTAAATGAACTGGAATGAACTCGAAGCAAAAATTGAAAGGATCACAATTCGCATAAACCGGAAATAAAATTACACGCACCACCTGATCTTAAAATTGGGCAAATAAATTCCAAATTACAATATCCACAGCCATCCACGAAAGGAGGCATAGTCATCATGACCCAAAAATTTAATACCAAAATCACCGAGATGCTGGGCATTGAGCACCCGATTCTTTGCGGGGGTATGCAGTGGATCAGCCGGGCGGAAATTGTTGCTGCCGTCGCTAACGCCGGAGGTATCGGATTCATCACCGCCGAAAGTCTCGAAACTCCGGAAGATCTCCGGGAAGAAATAAAAAAAATTCGTGACCTTACCGATAAACCATTCGGTATCAACCTGTCAATGGTCCCCGAGTTCGGTCTGCCGGAAAGAACCCTCAAATTTTGTGATGTCGTCGTCGCAGAGGGCGTGAAAGTCGTTGAAACTGCCGGAAGAAGCCCGGAGCCGTTAATGCCGAAGCTAAAGGAAGGCGGTGTAAAAGTAATCCACAAACTCACATCGGTGCGCCATGCGCTGTCGGCCCAGCGCTTGGGGGTCGATGCGGTGACCATGATCGGCTTTGGGTCCGGCGGTCATATCGGCAACGACAATGTTGGGTCGTATATAATGATTCCGAAAGCGGTGGCTGCTCTGGATATTCCTGTGATCGCCGGCGGTGGGATCTGCAACGGCAAAGGATTTTTAGCGGCACTTGCCATGGGCGCCGAGGCGGTGCTGATGGGAACGGCTTTTATGATGACCAGGGAGTGTCGGATTCATCAGAATATTAAAGACCGTCTGCTTGAAACCAAAGAAACGGATACCGCGCTCCTGTTGACAACGATCATGAACCCGATCCGCTGCATGAAAAATAAACTGGCGGATGAATGCCTGGCCATCGAGGCCGAAGGCGCCGGTTTTGAAGAAATCATCAAAACAGTGGCCGGTGGCAAGGGGCAAATTGCTTATGATAGCGGCGACCCGGACGGTGCCCCGATTGCCTGCGGTCAGATCGCCGGGTTGATTGATGAAATAAAGCCGGTGCAGCAGGTCATTGAAGACATCGTAACCGAAGCCGGCGCCCTGCTTGATCGGCTCAACGGATTGGTGGTTAACTAGTTTATTGAGTTGATTAGGTTAATTGAGTTTATTATTTAGATTTAATCCTGCCGCCCCAATCAACCAGTCAACGTGTCAACCAATCAACTTCTACTCCATTCAACCAGTCAACTTTTCATTTCAACTAAAGCAGAAAGGAGGGATCCAATTGGAGGAAAAAAT
>JBAVYC010000083.1:0-1701 GCA_049698595.1 Desulfobacterales bacterium
TTATCAATTATCGGAACAAAATTGAGGAAGCATGGAGCGGTATTGATGTTGCGCTAAAGCGCCGCTTTAATTTGATTCCCAATTTGATTCGCGCAATTGAAGGCTGCGGCGAACACGAAGCTAAAATTATTTCACCTTGGATCTGGCAACCCAACGGGAATTGCCGGAGGTAGGTTTTTCCAAATCTCGTGCTTCCAGGAAGTAAATCTAAAAAAAACGCCAGCCGGCAGTCGTCAAACCGGCTGGCGAAATTTTTATTACGCCACGCTAATCAGAATTTAGTGTAATTATCTGGTAGCCTATTAGCCTGCAAGCGGATATTTTGGCTGAAGGATGTCGTAATATGCTTTCTCAGATACGGTGCCCCAGGTACCGACCACCTTTTGGAATTTCTTAAAGGATTCATTCACTTTCGTGGCTATAGGACTCTTGGCAGCTTCTTCTTCAAGAACCTCTGCCGCCATGGGTCGCAACGCGTTGAACACCTCGTCCGGAAACTTAAACAGTTGGACTTTGTGCTTATTGATCAAGGTTTGCAGGGCCGCACCGTTGTTGGCTTCGAACTGGGGCAGGACCCAGGCTTCGTTTTCCATACAGGCGGCGTCAAGAATGTGCTGCAAATCTTTGGGAAGCGATTCATAGGCTTTTTTGTTGAAGAAATACTCCAGGTAGGTTCCGGGTTCGTGGAAGCCGGGATAGTAGTAGTACTTAGCTGCCTGATAGAGGCCTAATCGTAAATCGTGATAGGGCCCGACCCACTCGGTGGCATCGATGACGCCCCTTTCGAGGTTGGTAAAAATCTCACCACCCGGTGTCAGCACCACCGTTCCGCCGGCTTTGGCCACGACTTTGCCGCCCAGACCCGGGATGCGCATCTTCAGGCCTTTAAAGTCATCGATGGTATTTATTTTCTTGTTGAACCAGCCGCCCATCTGAACACCGGTGGAACCAGCTGGACGTGGCACCAGGTTGAACGGTGCGTAAGTTTCTTCCCAGAGTTTCAAACCGTCGCCGCCGTGGAACCAGGCGGCCATGCCCTGGGCATTCATACCAAAAGGGACAGCCGAAAACCACTGGGTAGCCGGTTCTTTGCCGGCCCAATAATAGGCGGCGCCGCTGCCGACTTCCACCGTACCGTCGGATACGGCTTGAAAGCTTTCCATAGCCGGTACCAGTTCGCCGGCCGCAAAGACCTGTATCTGGATCCGACCGTCCGTCATCTCGCCGACACGTTTAGCCAACCGCTCACACCCTTCCTGCAGAACCGGCAGCCCGGGCGGCCAGGTGGTGACCATTTTCCAGCTGTATTTTTTTTGGGCCAGCACTGCGGGGGCATTTACCGTGGTGGCGGCAACCGCTGCCGCTCCCAGACCTGCTTTTTTCAGAAAATCACGTCGTTTCATGAATAACCTCCTTCTTCAGTTGAGATAATGTTACACGTGCGGACCTTCGACATCGCAGGCCGCCGCTCATAAGCCATACCCTTAGCGGGCATTAACTCCAAGAATGCTAAATCTCGGAATTTCTAAAACTCTAAAAAAAAGGCGTTGGATTAAATTCGACTTTTATTGGATATTAGTCAAGGCCTATTTGGCATTATCCTTCCTAGGGTCCGTACACCAGGTTGGGCAGCCAGGTGGCCAGTTGTGGGAATAGAACCACAATAGCAAGCCCGATCATCTGGAAAAGAACAAACGGAAT
>JBAVYC010000084.1:0-2304 GCA_049698595.1 Desulfobacterales bacterium
ACAGTCGCGGCCACACCATTCGAATCTCTCCACCGCTCAATATAAGTGAGAGTGAAATAGGGTTCCTGGTTGAATGCCTGGAAAAAGTATTTCTAAAATAAGATCATGCCAAAATGTGGTTTAAACACAATAGAAGGGTTCGATCAGGCGGATAATACCGAGTCGAAGCGCTCCAGGGCCCAATCGATTTCTTCGCGGGTAATCACCAGCGGTGGCGCAACGCGAATGGTGTGGCCGTGGGTATCCTTGCAGAGGACGCCCAGCTCCTTGAGTTTCTCGCAGTATTGGCGGGCCCCACCCCCTTCGGGCAGCAATTCGATCCCGATCATCAATCCTTTACCCCGGACTTCTTTTACGAACGGGCCGGCAATTTGTTTCAATCCCCGAAGGAAATATTCCCCCATTTTTGCTGAATTCTCCACCATCCCCTCTTCCACCAAGACCCGCAAAGCCGTCCGAGCAACCGCGCAGGCCAGGGGATTGCCGCCGAAGGTGCTGCCGTGTTCGCCAGGCCGCAGGACACCGAGGACCTCCGAGTTGGAAAGGACGGCCGAGATCGGGTAAAAACCGCCGGAAAGGGCCTTGCCGATGAGGGTCACATCCGGCTCGGCATCTTCATGGCGGTCTGCCAGAAGCTTTCCGGTGCGACCCAAACCGGTCTGAATTTCATCGAAGATCAGGGTCACGTTATGACGGTTGCAGATCTCTTTGACTTCCCTTAAATACCCCTCGGGCGGGATGATGACACCGGCTTCGCCTTGGATGGGTTCTACCAGGAATCCCACTGTGTAGGGCGTGATCGCCGCTTCCAGGGCGGCACTGTCTCCAAAGGGGATCGATTTGAAGCCGGGTGTGAATGGTCCGAATCCGCTGCGGGCCGTGGGATCGGTGCTGAAACTGATAATGGTGATGGTGCGTCCATGGAAATTGTTCTCACAGACAATGATTTCGGACTGGTTTTCGGGAACACACTTTACCGCGTAGCCCCATTTTCGTACCGCCTTGATTGCCGATTCCACCGCCTCGGCCCCGCTGTTCATGGGTAGGATCTTGTGGTAGTTGATCAGCTCCCTGATCTCTTTATACAGTAGTCCCAGCTGGTCATTGCGAAAAGCCCGGGAAGTTAGCGTTAAGCGCGAGGCCTGCGCCACCATGGCCTTCAATAGCCGGGGGTGGCAATGGCCCTGATTTACGGCGGAATACGCTGAGAGGCAGTCCAGGTACTTACGGCCTTCTTCATCCCAGACCCAAACTCGCTCCCCCCTCGTGAGCACCACCTCAATAGGTTTGTAGTTATGGGCACCTAGTTCATCTTCGATCTGAACTAAATTCTCATAGCACTCCATTGGCGTTGTTCTCCAGAAAAGTTTCTTTCTCGATTAGACTGGTCGCTTTTCAGACCAGCAGGGCTGACACCTAAAACCAATTATCGGAGCAGTGAATCTATTAACGGCAAAATCGAAATTTTAAGTTGGAACCGAATCACTGGTATTAAACGACCTACTGCAGCTCGGGATACTCCCCTAAAAACCGATAGAGCGTTGCACGGCCTACGCCGAGCAATTTGGCGGCTTTGGCTTTGTTGCCGCCGGTTTTTTGCAGCGTAGAGCGCACACCTTCCA
Organism: Desulfobacterales bacterium; assembly: GCA_049698595.1. Taxonomy (GTDB): domain Bacteria; phylum Desulfobacterota; class Desulfobacteria; order Desulfobacterales; family JAFDCJ01; genus JAFDCJ01. The sequence goes on from JBAVYC010000084.1 coordinate 1,623, forward strand.
GGGTCAATTTTCGGGATGGGCCTCTGCGGATACAGACATTTTCGATCTCACGCAGTTCCAAAGGCAAATCTGCCGCAGATATCGTTTTAGCGCTGCACTTGACGATGGCAAACTGGATCGCATTCTGCAATTCACGAACATTTCCCGGCCAGCGGTAATCCAGCATTAAAGCCATGGCCTTGCTGGAAATTTTAAGGGGTTTGCGATTGTAGCGCTCACCGGCCTCTTGCAGAAAATGTTCGACCAGCAACGGAATATCAATTTTACGATCGCGAAGTGGTGGCAGGCGAATGGGTATGACATTGAGCCGGTAATAAAGATCATCGCGAAACGTGCCGTGCTTAACCGCTTTTTTAAGCTCCTTATTGGTGGCGCTGATCACCCTCACATTGACCGCGGTTGTTTGTTCGCCACCGACGCGTTCAAACTTGCCTTCCTGCAAAAAGCGTAAAAGCTTCACTTGCATATTGTTGGAAAGTTCAGCGACTTCATCGAGAAAAATGGTTCCGCCGTCGGCCAGCTCAAAGCGGCCTTTCTTGTCCCGAATGGCCCCCGAGAAAGCGCCTTTTATATGACCGAAAAGCTCACTTTCGATCAGACCTTCAGGCAGCGCGCCACAATTGATTGGTACAAATGGAGCGCCGGCTCTGCCGCTTTCATTATGGACGGCATTGGAGACCAG
>JBAVYC010000085.1:0-3566 GCA_049698595.1 Desulfobacterales bacterium
CGGATAAAGATCCCGACCGTTTCTGCGGTATCACTTCGTTGAAATCGATCCTGGGCCACACCAAGGCGGCCAGTGGGGTCGGCGGTTTTATCAAAGCCGTGATGGCGGTCAACCGCCGCATTTATCCACCGACTACCGGTTGTCGCTATCCAAATGAAGCATTTGAAGAATCTGCGCGGCGCATCTTTCCCATCCGGATCGGTAAACGTTTACAGCCCACCGATACCTTACGGGCCGGGGTGTCGGCCATGGGTTTTGGCGGCATCAACAGCCACGTGACCTTGGAGTCAGCCGGAGAACCGAACTCCAAATTTGAGCCGGGGTTGGAAGAACAGGCGCTGATGGCTTCCGCCCAGGAGAATGAAATATTCATATTGAGTACCGATAGTGCTTCCAGTTTAACCGCCAGGTGCCTGGAACTGGCGGACACAGTCGAAGGAATCAGTTACGCCGAATTGACCGATCTGGCTGCCGGCCTGGCACATGCAGTGGATTCGCGACACAGGTTACGTGCGGCCTTTATTGCCGGCAATCCGGATGAGGTGGTCGATAAGTTGCACAAACTGAAATCTATTGTGGCAGCCAATGCCTTAAACCCTGGAGAATTATTTCAGGACAAGTCAGAACGTATCTGGCTGGGCAATCCGGTCGCCCCCCCGCGGGTGGGATTTCTGTTTCCAGGCCAGGGGTCGCAGAAATTGAATATGGCCAGGATACTGGTTGAGCGATTTCAATGGGCGCGCGAACTGGTGCAACTGGCGGATCTGCTGTCGGAAGAATTCGGCGCCGTCCCGCTCAGTCAAATCATGTATCCACCCACCGATCAGGCCCGGGACGCCGGACAGATCGATGCCTGGTTTCACGAATTGTCTCTGACCGCCAATGCGCAGCCGGCAATCTGCCTGGCCTCCATTTTATGGTTGCGCTTCCTGAAAAAGTTAGGAATCGCACCTGAGGCTGCCGGAGGCCACAGCCTTGGAGAAGCGACGGCTTTTTACGCCGCCGGCGCTTTCGATGACACCGTCCTGCTGCGTTTTGCCTACCGGCGCGGCCAGGCCATGAGCCGGTGCCGGGAAGATAGCGGCGCCATGCTCAGTTTGAGATGCACCCAGCCGCAGGTCGAAAGCCTGCTTCGAAAAATTTCCGACGGTTATGTCGCCCTGGCCAATATCAACGCACCCAATCAGATGGTTGCTGCCGGTGAACTGGGTGCCATCGAGCAGCTAAGCCTTCTGGCAAAAGCAGAAGGCATAGCCTTATTGCGCTTGCCCGTTTCGAATGCGTTTCATTGCAGCCTGACATCACCGGCCGCCGAAAAGTTAGCCCAACAAACCACCTTGCCTGCCAGCCTGCCGGAACCCGTGATACGCCTATTTAGCTGTATGGACGGGCGGGAAATTTCGGCCGGTCATGATCTGCCAAAACACTTTGTGCGACAGGTGACAGCCCGGGTGAACTTTGTCGCCCTGGTTGAATCCCTGGCCGGGTGTTCGGACATCCTGGTCGAGGTCGGACCCGGCCGGGTTCTTTCAGGCCTGGTCGATGCTATTGCCCCAAACGGCGGTCCCGTCTGTTTGCCGACGGAATCATCTCCTTTTCAAACCGGTGATCTGAATGGATTGCTGGCCGGACTTTTTGTGAACGGTCTGTCCATCAACTGGCCGGCGCTGTATGCCAACCGGCTGGTGTATCCCTTTATTGCACCGGCGGATCGATCTTTTTTCGCCAATCCCTGTGAAAATCCCCTCGATATGGAAATGACCGACATACCCACGTATCAGGCCCCGGAGCAGGCGCTGGAGGCACCTTTGCCGGACGACCTGCCGGACCTGGATCTGCCGCGGGAAACACTCCAGGCCTATTTGAAAAAACGAGGGGCTTTCCTGAGCGAGGTCATTAAAGCCGATCTGAAGCATACTGCTTGCACCAAGGCGCCGGGCAACATCGAACCGCCACAATCTTCCACGGCCGACGGAGCAAATACCCATCCCGACACCAACCCTGATCCCGACCCCGATCAGGACCGCCGGGTTGATCGTTCCGCTGCGGAGACTCTGTATGATCTGGTTGCTGAAATTACCGGATTCCCGAAAGAAACATTGACGCCCGATTCCCGTCTTTTGGATGATCTGAATCTGGATTCGATCAAATCCGGTGATCTCATTGCCAGATACGCGGAACACTTCGGTCTTGCCGGAGAGCTTGACCCGGCCGAGTGGACCAATGCATCTCTGGCAGAAATAGTCGATCTGATTGCACAGCGCCCTTCGGATGGCACCATCCAGACCCGCAAAGATCAAACCCTGGACAAATCCGACGTGCTGCAGGAGTTTGTTGAACGGACATCACGGATTCTCGGTATCCCGGCGGCGGATATGCCGGTCGACGCCCTGATGGGCCCGGATTTGCATATTGGAGCCGATCAACTCCACAAGTTGCTGAAGGCGACTTCGGAGGCATTCAAGCTTGACCTGAACCTGGATTTACAGCCCCTTCTCAGCCGCAGTGCGGACCAGATTGCTGACATTTTTAGCCGCATCGCCAATGCCGGAAATAAGGGGGACACGCTCCCGGTCATAAACCTGCCCCATACGTGGGTACGGGAACTGCGAATCGACGTGATCGAAAGTGAACGGCCGGAATTGCCTTCCTGGTATGGTAAACGCGTCGAGGACCGCTGGCCCAACGCCCGGGTCCTGGTTCTGGGCGATGATTCCCGGGATGCGGTTTGTCAGGCAATCGAGGGGCATTTGACCGGTTTAGGTGCCGACGTGCGGATAGATACATTCGATGCCGCCCAATCCCGGGAGTTCAAGGAAACCGTCGACAACTTTTCGCATTTTATTGCCGTCCTGCCCCATATGGCTAAAGAATCAAATCCATCCGAAGACCATCTGGAGCACATCATCCGGCGTTTGTCCTTTGCAGCGGTCCCGCCGCCGGCCAGCCACGGACCGCGCCGCCGCAATTGTCTGGCCTTCGTCCAGTTTGGCGGGGGCTATTTTGGAACCCGCTCGGATGCGGCGTTTCTCGACCAGTGCTGTGCAACCGCTCTTGCCAAGAGTGTCTATCTGGAACGTGAAGATTTAAGTACCCGGGTGATTGACTTCGATCCCCGGATTTCGGCGGACCTCATCGCCCAAAAAACGATTGAGGAACTGCAGGGGCCCCAAGATTTTGTCGAGGTCGGATACGATCGGCACCTTACCCGCCGCACGACCGTCGCAAACTTCATAGAACCGGCCCAATACCAACAGGACCCGATGGCGTGGTCGCACAATGATGTCATTCTGGTGACCGGCGGTGCAAAGGGGATTACGGCAGAGTGCGCCCTGGCCCTGGCCCGGACCGTGGGGACCAAAATGGCCCTGATTGGAAGAACACCGCTGCAGAAATTCGACAGCGGCGGTCATGACGAAAACAAGATTTCCGAAATTCTACAACGCTATCAAAAACTAGGACTGGAGGCACGGTACTACAGCTGCGACATCTGTGACCGAAACTCGGTGACCGACACAATCGGGCAAATTACAAAAGACTTGGGCAAGATCACGGGAATTATCCAC
>JBAVYC010000086.1:0-2244 GCA_049698595.1 Desulfobacterales bacterium
CCGCTTCAAACCAGGTTGCAAGAGCGTCGCCCATTCCGGAAACAAGAAACCTTGCCGGTGCTTTAGCAATGATCCTGGTATCCACTAGAACATAATCGGGATTGCTTGTGGTGAAATAGTCGACGACTGAACCTTCGTTACTGTAGACGACACAAGCACTTGCGGTGGGTGCGTCTGTAGCGGCGATTGTAGGCGCTGCGATATATTTGACGCCCAATTGCTTGGCAACCACCCTGGCCGTGTCAATGGTCTTTCCACCCCCCATGCCGATGATGAAATCATAGATACCACCTCTTGCTATCTCGAGCACCCTGTTGATCTCGTCCCAAGTGCACGCACCACTGAATTTCTCATATTTAATTTCGCATATACTTTTCCAGGTTGAAAGGTTTTCCGGAATAATGCTCTTAACGGCTTTGTTCGTAGCAAGAATAAAAACTCTTTTCTTTTTGAGTTCTTCAATTTCCCCGAGATTTTGGAGAATATCCTTCCCCTGTATATAACACCCTGGGAAAAAGGCCTTTCGTATCATGGTTAACCCTCCCTTCTCAATATGTTGTGGCCAAGTAGGATTCCACGCCGATGGTGGCCCCATACCAGAAAGAAAAATATCACTGGACTTGTGATCTATTGAGAAACTAACGACTATCAGTTCAGCTGAAATTATTGCAGATAAAATTTGGATACATTAAACACGATAGGAAATCAATGGTCTTTAACTTGTTGTTCAATTCAAACATTATCATCTGTGCACCCTAACTCGACGAGGCGCTTGGCTGCGCAGTCCATCAACTAATCCACAAAAAAAATGAGACCATGATTTTTAATGTTCGCTAGACAAATCTAACAGTCCCGGCCATTGTAGATTTGCCCTGTCCAATCCACAATCAGTATCAATTTTGGATTACGTGCCCTCGTTCCAGGAAAAAAAATGTTTTGCTGTAGGCCACTAAGGCACGGATTTTACGATGTTGAACCATCTCATCAAAATCAACGAGCATCGTCTTTTGCTGAAAAAGTATTTCCTCCTGCGGGAATTTATTATCAGCTGTCACAATCCCTGATAGAATTGAAAACAATATACCAGTAATGGTAACGATTTTTATAAAAATTGGGAGTATAAATCTGGAAATATTCGTTCTTAATCGAATCGAGTGAGAATAAAACATTAACAACTTCCCTTCCAATAGTATGAATATCTGAGATCACACCATGCTTCCAGGGGCGCAATCAGATAGCCCCTTTACTTGGTTTCTGATTTATCTTGTCCGTCAACCCAGTGCAGCACATCTCGGATGACAGACCAGCGTGGCTTTTTCTGCTCCTCACTCTTGCCCAGGATCCACTTGTCGTAAAGTTTGTCAATAAATCCGCTGGTCTTTTTCAGTTCCAGCCAGTCGTCGACAAAGTCTCCAAAACCCGAATCACCCAGAGACATGGCTAAACCGGCATGAGCTTTTATGTACGGCTCCGGTACGACGACTGAATAGGAAGGGTAGATGATGGTCCAGGCTGAACCCGCTTCGGCGCTGATGACGAGTCCACCAACCCCTTTAGGATTGTCTGTGAAAAATTCGCGATAGGTTTCCAAGAGCTCTATATCGGTATTTGGCAGGGCGCGTTTGACATCTTCTGCCCGGCTTTTCCCCACCACGCCCAGGCGGAAAATGAGTTTTTCGTCTATCTCACGCCAGGTTTTAAACTTATGGCGCCGGTGATCGTCTACAACCACGGACTGGGTAATATTCATGTAGGGTTCGGAGAAATTAGCCTTGGTGAGCCGCTCCGGAGTGACAATCAGCCCGCCAATGGCCACATCAAATTTGTTCTGCTCGAGGTCTTTGAAAAGGGTTTCATAGGTCCATGGGATAAACTCTGGCTCAACCCCAAGTTCCCGGGAAAGTTCCTGCAAGAGTGCCACGTCAAAACCAACCAGATCGCCTTTTTGGTTATGATAGGAAAACGGCAGATTTTCACGGTTGTAGCCTACCCGCAGCTTGCCACGCTTGATGATCGACTCAAGCTGATTTTTTTCAGTTATCACCTCTTTTGAGTCGCCCTTTTCGGTATCGGCCGGCTTTGATTCCTTTTTTACCTCCGACTGCATCAGGGTGCGTCGCGGAATGTCTTCCTGGCTGACCATCTCAGACAACAAGAAACGTGTTCCCAGGAGGGCAGCGCTAAAAAGCACCAAGGAAATTATCGCAAAGCTGAAAATACGGGACCAATTGATCCGCACGGCAC
>JBAVYC010000087.1:0-5688 GCA_049698595.1 Desulfobacterales bacterium
GACACAGGGAAACAATCTGTCCAGTTTGGTCAGTGACCTTGATGTCATAACTTGCGGTTTTTTTGGTCCGGCTGACCCGGCGTGCTTCAGCACGCAGTTGCGCACCCGGTTCGGGGCTGGACACATATGTGACATTTACATTTAGCGCCACCGCCACGGTCCCGTCAGTCTGGCCGGCAGTCTCAAAAGCCTCGTCTATCAGCGCATATATTGCCCCGCCATGGGCGCGGTTATAAATATTATCCATTTTATCTGGATCATATATCATTTTAACTACCGAATAGCCGTCTTCCAATTCGACCAGCTCCATCTTCAATGCCTGGGCAAACGGTTCTCTTTTCACCGCCTGGGCAATTGCTTTTTTGACCGTTTCATCCATGAATCATCTCCATCATTAGTTTTTCGATTTGAATATTAAAATAGAATCCATTCCTCAAATTTTAAGTTACTGTATTTATGAATCTATGTACTTAGCGAAATCAGAGCGATGCCGTCACGATACCAGAAAGATGGTTCGGTGACAATTGTAAGTCCCGCGGGCGTTAAACCGTTCCAGAAGTTTTCGCTTGACTTTCCGACTGCGTAGCTATTATATAGCTACAAAATAAGTTCTAAAATTGCCCGGATTTGGAAAAAGGGTGCAATTAAGAACGCTGTATTGGATAGGGCTGGATGTTTTCAATTCTTATCACAAAAGGAGGACCCACAATGATGAAAAAATCTTTTTTAATCTTTTCGCTTATCTGCATTGGGCTTGTTTTCAGCATCGCTGGCGTATCCAGGGTTGAAGCCGATCCCGTGAAACTTACCTACAGCAATTTTTTCCCACCCGGCCATATTCAGAGCAAACTGGCCGAGGCCTGGTGCAAGGAGGTGGAAAAGCGAACCGATGGCCAAGTCGTGGTCGATTATTTTCCCGGCCAAACCCTGACCAAGGCCAGACAGGTTTATGACGGCGTTGTTGAAGGCCTATCGGATATCGGATTTTCCGTCTTAGCTTATACGCGAGGTCGATTTCCGGTGATCGCCGCCGTCGATTTGCCCCTGGGATATACCAGCGGGACGGTGGCCACGAAAGTTGTCAATGCCGTTTACGAGAAATTCAAGCCCAAAGAACTCAGCGATACCCAGGTGATGTATCTGCATGCCCACGGACCGGGCCTTATTCATACCAAGGACAAGGCGGTGCGAAAGATGGAAGACATGAAAGGACTCAAGTTCAGGGCGCATGGCACTAGCGCATTGGTGGTTCAAGCGCTGGGGGGGACACCGGTTCCCAAACCCATGCCGGAAACGTATCAGATGCTTCAAAAAGGGGTGGTAGACGGCGCGGTTTATCCCTTTGAGGCCAACAAAGGCTGGAAGCTGGGTGAGGTCACCCGGTTTGCAACCGCTGATTTTACAGCCGCCTATACCACGTCATTTTTTGTGGTCATGAACAAGGATAAATGGAATTCACTTTCGGCTGACGTCCAAAAGATTATCGAACAAATCAATCAGGAATGGGCTGTCAAACATGGTGAAGCCTGGGACACCAGCGATGCTCAAGGCATTGTTTTTTTCCTGAATCAGGGTAGTGAGATTATCGGGCTCGATGGCAAAGAAGGTGAAAGATGGAAGAAAGCGGTGGAACCCATTATTGCCGATTATATCGCCAATATGAACGAAAAGGGATTCAATGGCACCGAGATTGTTGAATTTACCATCGAGACATTGAAAAGTTTACAGTAGTTTTGTCCGGCTGGGTGGACCTTCAATGAACTTCGAATCCAGGTCCACCCATTTTTTGCACAACATTGATTTCAAACGTAAAAGCTAGCCACTAGGACACGAAGGCACAAAAAATGAATCATTTCTGGAAAATTATTCAGTGGCTGCTGGATAAAATGAAAATCATCGGTGCTGCCTGTCTGGTGGGCATGACGTTTTTGACCTGTGTGGACGTGGTTGGCCGGGCCTTTGGCCATCCTGTTTTCGGCTCCGTGGAATTAGTGGGTTTTATGGCCACTCTGGCAGTGGTCATGGCGATGCCCTACACCCATCAGGTTCAGGGCCATATCGGGGTGGAAATCCTCGTGCGATTGTTTTCCGAAAAAACCCAGACGATTATCGATATCTGTACCGGAATTTTAAGCTTGATTCTGTTTGCCGTTATTAGCTGGCGAATGGCGGTTTATGCCCACACCATGCAGGCGTCGGGCGAGGTTTCCATGAACCTCGAACTTCCCGAACACGCAATCATCTCTGTCACAGCGTTCTGCCTGGTGGTATTCACCCTGATTATTCTTAAAGATGTGATCCATAATATCAGAAAGTTAAAAAATAAATGAATCCTACTATCGTCGGCATTGTCGGCATTGCCATCATGGTCCTTATTTTTTTCTCAAGGATGCCGGTGGCCTATGTCATGACCATGATCGGGTTTTTGGGCTTCAGCCTCATGATTTCCCTAAAGGGGGGTCTCAACCTTCTTTCCCGAAATATTTATGAGGTGTTCTCTTCTTATGGGCTCACCACGATTCCGCTGTTTATTCTGATGGGCCAGTTGGCATTTAACAGCGGAATCAGCCGCCGGTTGTATGATACGGCCTATAAATTCCTGGGCAGCACCCGGGGGGGGCTGGCCATGGCAACGGTAACCGCCTGCACGGCCTTCGGCGCGGTTTGCGGATCCAGTCCGGCCACCGCGGCCACGATGGCAACGGTGGGCTTGCCGGAGATGAAGCGCTATAAATACGCGGATGAACTGTCAACGGGATCCGTGGCATCCGGCGGCGGCCTCGGGATGATTATGCCCCCCAGTGTTGTTCTGATCGTATACGGGGTGTTGACCGAGGAATCCATCGGCAAGCTTTTTGTGGCCGGAATTATTCCGGCCATATTGGTTACGATCCTATTTATTATCTGTATTTATATCCGATGCCGCTATGCACCGGAGCAGGGTCCTCCGGGTGAAAAATTTACCTGGAATGCGAAACTGAGATCTCTGACCGGCTTAATCGATACTCTTTCCGTATTTGGGCTTGTCATGGGTGGCCTGTTTTTTGGTTTCTTTACACCGACCGAAGCTGCAGCGGTAGGTGCTTTCGGCGTTCTAGTGGTCTCTTTGATCAGGCGACAGCTCACCTGGCAGGGGTTTGTTAAATCTCTTTATGAAACCCTCCGGACGTCGTGTATGGTCCTGCTGTTGATCGCCGGTGCCGTTGTCTTCGGCAAGTTTCTGGCCATCACCCGAATCCCTTTCGAAATTGCCTCCTGGATCGGAGGATTTGATCTGCCGCCCTATGTGATTATGGGTATGATTGTGCTCGTTTATTTTCTGGGTGGCTGTTTTATGGATGCTCTGGCCCTCGTGATGTTGACGGTTCCGATTTTTCTGCCGGTTGTCGCCAGTCTCGGCTACGACCCGATCTGGTTCGGCGTCATTATCGTGATGGTCACCGAGATGGGCGTGATCACACCCCCTGTGGGGATCAATGTGTACGTGGTGTATGGCGTGGCTGAGAGCGTCATCGGCGGGGTGCCGCTGGAAGCGATATTCAAGGGAATTTTGCCGTTTCTGCTTGCCGTGATTGTGGGGCTGATCATTCTGATATTTTTTCCTCAAATTATCCTGTTTTTACCCAATCTGATGTATTAGGTAATCCAAAATGACTGATCAAATTTACTGGAATCCAGTTCTCGAAACCCTTCCGCGGGAAAAAATTCGTCAGCTGCAACTTAAAAAATTCAAAAAAATTTTTAAGTGGGCCTATGAGCGTTCAAAATTTCATCGCAAGATATACGCTGAAGCCGGCGTCAAGCCTGAGGATATCCGCTCATATGAAGATATCCGAAGGGTACCCAGCGTGGAAAAATCCATGATGCGGGACATCCAGAGAAAGGATCCCTTTCCCTATGGTGATGCCCTATGTGTTCCCCTGGAAGAAGTCGCCATCTTTCGCCAGACCAGCGGTACCACCGGTCAGCCCGTTTACCAACCCGATACCTGGCAGGATTGGGAGTGGTGGGCCGAGTGCTGGTCATATATCCTCTGGGCCCAGGGCTATCGTCCCAAGGATCGTGTATTTATTCCCTTCGGCTATAACATCTTCGTCGCTTTCTGGGCCGGGCACTATGCCGCCGAAAAGATCGGATGTGAAGTTGTTCCGGGAGGTGTGCTGGACACCAAAGCCAGGATCCTGAAAATCCAGGAATTGCAGGCCACGGCCATGATGGGCACCCCGACCTATATCCTTGGGATGGCGGAGACGGCCCAAATGAAAATGGAGATCGATCCGTCCGAATTAACCATTGACAAAATCACCTGTGCCGGCGAGTGCGGCGCCAGTATCCCCAGTACCAAAAGGCGTTTGGAAAAAGCCTGGGGAGCCAAGGTCTATGATCACGCCGGTGCCACCGAAATCGGTGCCTGGTCTTTCGAGTGCCAGGATCAGCCTGGCGGTTTGCATGTCAATGACGCCTTGTTTCTGGTTGAGATCGCAGATGTGGAAACCGGCGAAATCATCGAAGAATCGGGACGACGGGGGAAAATGATCATCACCGCCCTGGACCGCCATGCTCAGCCCTGTATCCGCTTTGACTCCAAGGATGTTATCGAATGGTCGGCCGAGCCCTGCTCCTGCGGACGGACATCCCGTTTGATCAAAGGCGGCGTGGTCGGCCGGGCCGATGATATCACCAAGGTCAAGGGCGTATTGTTGGCGCCCTCCGCCATTGAAGAAGTTGTGCGGGGTGTCGATGGTCTGGGCGACGAATATGAAGTCATTGTGGACCGGGTCGGGAATACGGATCGGATTCAACTCAAAGTGGAAGTGTTGCCTGAAGCCCAGGACCAGTGCCAATTGGTCGAATCCGAGCTGGCCGATCAGCTCAGATTAAAGACCAATTTGCGCTACGATATAGAAATTTGCGGTTGTGAAACCTTGCCCAGATATGAAGTCAAAGCAAAGCGTTTTAAAGACTTGCGGAACAAGCCGGAGGAGAAGTGAGAATGCCACAATTCGACTTAAATGAGATCAACTCCAAAATTCAAATGATGAAAAGAACCGCCGAGGAGCTTGCTCAGGCAGGGGCAGAATTTCCAGCCATTGCCAGAAATATTGTGCGTATTCCAGCCGGCATCAAAATGCTTGAAATTAATATTTCGGACGTTGTCGAACTCGAAAAACCTGATTAAAAAAAGAATCCATTCCTTGCGAGCCGGAGGCCATAACCCATGATAGCGTTAGCGCTTAACTGGGTGCCCGATATTCCAGAATTCCGAGATTCCAATTCCAATTGGGGCGAAGCCCCTAACTAGTAATGAAGGTTATCAATATTCATAGCCGTGATTACCCGGTAGCATCAGCCGAAGTCGGTCGCTTGATTGATACACTATCCTCAGAAAACGATCTGTTGTGGCCTCACCAGCTTTGGCCCCGAATAAAATTCGATAGACCACTTTCCATATTTTAGTGGAGAAGGAATGTTTATGGGAGAAGCAAAGGATACGATCATAGCGCATATCATAAAAGCCTTCATTTGGTCCATGGCCGGCATTAAAACGGCCTGGAAAAATGAACAGGCCTTTCGGTGGGAAGCTATAATCATTTTCCTGATGATGCCGGTGGGCCTTTGGCTTGGAAGAACTGCGGTGGAGCGTGCTCTGCTGATCCTATCTGCTATGTCGATTCTCATTACTGAGCT
>JBAVYC010000088.1:0-1504 GCA_049698595.1 Desulfobacterales bacterium
CCGATCCCATCGCCGCAACCATTGATGTGGCCAGCCAGCAGATGATCAAGCGTGCCCAGGATCTGGGCGTTGAAACGGTTTTTGACAGGGCGGTGAAGATGAAACCCTGCAATATTGGTATTCAGGGAATTTGCTGCAAAAACTGCGCCATGGGCCCCTGTCGTCTGCCGCTGCCCAAAGGCGGCATTGAAGGCGAAGACACCCGCAAAGGGTTATGCGGCGCCACCGCCAACACCATTGCGGCCCGAAACTTTGCCCGCATGGTGGCCGCCGGCGCGGCAGCCCATTCCGATCACGGACGCTCAGTGGCCGAAGTCTTTTTATCGGCGGCACGTAAGGAAACCGACGATTACCGCATCAAAGATCCCGGTAAGCTGCTCGCGATAGCCCACACCCTGGGTGTGGCCACCACCGTAGAGGTGGATGGTGAGGAAGTTGACCGTGACATCGATGAAATTGCGGTTGAATTTGGCGAAAAAGCGATGAATGAATGGGGCAAGCCCGGAGGGGAGCTGCTTTACGCAAAACGGGCACCGAAAGCCTTGTATGAAAAATGGAAGAAAACCGGCGTTATTCCCAGAAATATCGACCGGGAAATTGTCGAAATCATGCACCGCACCCACATGGGGGTCGACCAGGATTATAAAAACCTCGTCAAACAATGTACCCGCGCAGCGCTGGCAGACGGCTGGGGCGGTTCCATGCTGGCCACCGATCTTCAGGATGTGATGTTCGGCACCCCATCCCCCCTCCAGAGCGAGGCCAATATCGGCATCATGAAGGAAGATCATGTCAATGTGATTGTTCACGGCCATGAACCGGTGCTGTCGGAAATGATTGTGGCGGCCTCCCAAACCAAGGAGATGATTGACTACGCCAAATCCAAGGGGGCCAGAGGGATTCAACTGGGCGGGATCTGCTGTACGGCCAATGAGATTTTGCAGCGCCACGGCGTGCCGCCGGCCGGCAATTTTCTCCAGCAGGAACTGGTGATCGTGACCGGTGCCTGTGATGCCATGGTGGTGGACGTTCAGTGTATTTTTCAGAACCTGGCCAACGTGGCCAAGTGCTTTCACACCAAGCTGATCACCACCCATCCCATTGCCCGCATGGAGCAGGACAACGTCATCCACATCGAGTTCGACGAACACCATGCCATGGATGACGCCAAGCGCATTCTCAAGATGGCCATTGACAATTTCCAGAACCGCGGGACCGAAGTGGTGATCCCGAAGCAGAAAGCCACCCAGATTGCCGGTTTCGGTGTCGAGTCCATTGAATACCACCTGGGCGGCACCTTTCGCGGTTCTTATTACACCTTAAATGACAACATCATTAATGGTCGTATCAGAGGCGGCGCCGGCGTCGTGGGCTGCAACAATGCCCGGTCCCAGCACAACAATGAATGCATCACCCTGATTAAAGAATTGATCAAAAACGACGTCATTGTGCTGACCACCGGCTGCAACGCCATTGCCTGCGCTACCGAGGGACTGTTGACGCC
>JBAVYC010000089.1:0-5460 GCA_049698595.1 Desulfobacterales bacterium
TACGAATGGTTTCCGGGCTGTTTTGGTTTTTGAGCGCAGGCCCCACTCATTCGCCGAGATTGAAAGGTTTGATTGGGAAGATCCTGTATCTACCAGGCTAAAACGACTTGAGACGGATGGGCAACAGGATTTCGACGGGCAATGACACCCGGATCTTTACTATCTGCACTAAACATACTTTTTCAGCGGATATACTCTGCACAACAGGGGCCCGAAGGTGACGGCACCGGTGGCGGGATCGCAAAATTCTTCACTATCCGGTGTGAGGACGTTGACATTGGACTCGAAGACGCCGAATAGGATCGGGTCTTCGCCGATTTCTTCGGGGAACCACCATCCATGCTGGGATTCAACCATTCTCGGAAGAATACGGGAAGTCAATTTAGCCTTCTGTTTAATCTTGCCCCTGGGGGTCTCGATCACCATCCAGTCGCCTTCACCGATTCCCAGTCTGTGAGCGGACTCAGGATTTATCTCAGCCGTCGGAAAGGGGTAGAGTTTGCGCAAAGATCTGATCTGTCTATGTTCGGAGTGGTGCATGGGGCGAAATCTGGCGCCGGTGATCAGAATGAACGGGTATTTTTTGGCCAGTTCAGGTTGGCTGATCGGCGTTTCGGGCGGTTCTTGATAGCCGGGCAGGGGATCATAACCCAATTTCTCGAGGATGGTGGAATACAGCTCGACCTTGCCGGTGGGTGTCGCAAATCCCCGCGGGTTGCCCGTTTTCGGATCGATGGTTTCATATCTCTTTTCTACTGCGGGGGGGGACCACCAGCGTTGTTTTGTGGCAAACTCCCGGGCGGAATCCAAATTCAGCTCCTGCAGCAACGGCTGCAGACACCAGTCCCATTCTTTGTCTATGGTGCCGTGCCAGTATTGCTCCTGGCCGAGCTTTAAACCCAGGCCGCGGTAAAATTCAAAATCACTTTTGCGTTCATGGAGGGGCGCTACCACCTGTTCGCCAATGGCGGCGGTATTACCGCTGCCCTGAAAGGTCTGGGTATACAGCTGGGGGTGCTCCAGCCAGTTGGTAATTGGAAACACGTAATCGGCCAGCATGGCCGACGGCGTCATCCATTGCTCGGCGACCACCGAGAGTTCGAGTCGGGCGCTTTTTAAGGCCTTGTAGATTCTTTTGGTGTTGGGGTAGGCGACCAGGGGATTGCAGGCGCCACTGATCAGCCCGCTGACCTGGTACGGTTTGCCGTCCAGAATGGCGTCCCATACGGCGGGTTCGTGGCAGCCGGGCAGAAAGCCGGCCGATAAGCCTTTGCCGTACCAATAGGGTCTGGCCGACGCGGCAATCATTTCATAGCCGGGATAACACCAGAGTTTATGCCGGTCCGCGCCGAGTTGTTTTTTTCTTTGCCCCGGCGACAACTGGTCCATGTGTTCGAGCATGGCCCCATAATTCGCCTTTTCACAGGGGCCGGCGAGCATATCGCCACCGACAACGTCGAGGTTGCCCGTTATGGCCCGCAGGATACATTTGGCCTGGGTGATACCGGTAACGTTGCGGCCCTGCATGTCCGACTTTACTCCCCAGATGATGGCCGCCGGCTTGCTGGTGGCATACAATCGCGCTGTTCGCACAATGTCTTGTTCCGGCAACCACGTTATTTCGGCGACCTTGCGGGGCGGGTACTGTTTGACGCGTTCTTTGAG
Source organism: Desulfobacterales bacterium (assembly GCA_049698595.1). Classification (GTDB taxonomy): domain Bacteria; phylum Desulfobacterota; class Desulfobacteria; order Desulfobacterales; family JAFDCJ01; genus JAFDCJ01. Next base: position 1,666 of record JBAVYC010000089.1, read on the forward strand.
CGCCTCAAATCCATGGCACCATTTTTCGACGAAATCCTGATCGTATAATTCTTCGGCAATGATGACATTCAGCCAGCCCAGGGCCAGGGCCGCATCGGTGCCCGGCCTTAACCTCAGCCAGTGGTCGGCCAGCCGGCCTGCGGTTTCGGAGTATTTCGGATCAATGACGATATATTGGGTCCCCTTCCGTTTGGCTTTGATATGCTGCGGGAAGATGCAGGCAAAGGACTCTGCCGGATTGCCGCCCCAGATGACGGCGCATTTACAGGGTTCTTTGACGGCGCGGCTGGCCCCGGCGCCGTAAATGGCGGCATGAATCTGGCGGCTGACCACCGAACACCACTGTCCGGCATTGGCATGGTTGGGGCTGCCGAAAAGATTCATGAACCGCACCTTAAACAATTCTGAAAATCCTCTGCCGGTGCCGCCGATGGAAGCAATTGCCTCGGCACCGCTTTGGTCTCTGATGTGGTCGAGCTTTTCAGCAACCTCACTTAAGGCGTTATCCCATGAGAGCCTCTGCCATTTGCCGGCCCCTCTCTCGCCGATCCTTTTGAGGGGATAGTTAAGGCGATCCTCATGATAGAGGTGCTCGATAAATGCTTTGGAGCGTTCGCAGATCCATCCCTGGTTTACCGGATGGCCGGGTTCACCCTGCAGTTTGACAACCTCACCGTCTTTTACAGTGGCCAATACACCCGCCTGCAGCCAGCAGCCGAAACAAATGGCGCGTTTGACTTCGGTTTTATTTTCGTTCGGCATATTGTCACCCTCCAGGATACTGATGATTATAGGGACTCGCCCCACTTGGAATGTTGGAATCATGGAATAATGGAATAATGGAATTATGGGGTCCGGGATAATGGATTGTTGTTTTGTTTGTCCGCCCCAGGCGAATTGATAAGAAGATCAATAATAGGATACCATCCTTCTATAACCCAACCTTCCAATATTCCATCATTCCATTATTCCATGATCGAGGCAAGTACCAAAGTCGCAAAAAAAATTTATAAATTACAAGGTTGCTGGCTTTCCGAGAAGGTCACTCAATACACCCCATACTCCTTGGTGAATTCGACCATTGTTTTGACATTTTCCGGCCGGGCTTCGTCAAACCAAAGACCACAATCGACAATGTATCCCCCACCTTTGCCGACGATGTCGATGCGCTCTTTGATGCAGTCCTTCATTTGGCGGGTAGTTCCCGAAAAAAGAATGGATGCCGGAACCCCTCCGCGAATGCAGGCGGTGTCTCCCAGAATTTCCTTTGCTTTGGCCCAGTCCACATTTTCAAACCAATAGATGCATTTACCCCTGGGAATGTCCGCAATGGTTTCCAGGCGGGAGGTGTAGCCGCCTTCACAGAGCAATAACGGCACGAAACCCTCCGCAATCAATCCCATCATGACTTTTCTAAGCGGCGGCCAATAAAAGGTGTCAAACTGCTGCGGGGACATGAAGCCGTCTGCGCCTTTGTGCAGCATAAAGCCGATGATAGGGTGGTTGCCGTCCCGGGCCAGATCCAGACCCATCTTGATTGAAATCGGCACCAGCTTTTCCATGACTTCCAGCAGTTGTTCCGGGCGCTCGTACATATCCACCATCACCCCGGTCGTGCCCCTGAACCAATCGCCGACCAGGTCGTAGGGTGCGGCCGATTCTCCGCCTTCATACAAGGGATATCCATGCGCCAGAATTTTCGCGGCCTGCTCGGTGAGAAGCGACACCCATTTGAGAGATTCTTCACCGGCTTTCATCAAAGCTTTGAGTGCTTCCTGTACTTCCGGCATTCCAAAATAGGCGTAGGACCCGCACATCGTCAGATAATATCCGAAGGACTCGGCAAAAGGACGAATCCGTTCCAGAGGCGCCAAATTGCGGCACACGCGCGGCAGGTAACGTCGAAGCATGAAATCAGACGGGTCCTGCAGGAAATGGTCGTAAAATTCTGCCGCCTTTATATATTCGTCTTCGACAAACTGATAGACGTAGTGGGCCGGGATTTCGCGTCCGGGCCATCGAAGCTGTTTGTAGCCCAGAGCTTCAAACAAGGGGGCGGGGAAAGCATAGCCCGACCCCAGAAACATATCGGGTTTGAATTCCGCCAGGGTCTTCATGACGGCGGCATCGGCCTTTTCATAATCAAAAACCGCTTCCTCACAGGTCAACCCGTTGTCCAGATAAGGAAACATGCCGAAACTGGGCACCACCGGCACCCGATCCGGCTGCTTCAATTGAATGACATCGGCTATTCTGCGGGTCCGCCGTTTGTAAGCAGCTTGGGCGGCTTCATCCACAAAATTAATCCCTTGGCCGGAGCACCATATCTCAAGGTTTTCGGTTGTTTTGTCCACCATCACGCACCCCCGATCCAGTCTTTGGCCAGATTAACGGCCGCCATGGCATCTTGCCCATAGGCGTCTGCACCTGCGAATTTTCTGATTTCTTCGTCCATCACGCCACCGCCGATCATAATTTTAACCTCATTTCGCAAGCCTGCTGCGGCGATAGCGTCAACCGTATCTTTCATTGCCTGGTAAACGGAGGTTAGAAAACCGCTCATGCCGACAATTTGGGGTTTCACCTCTCTGATCTTGTCTACAAAGATCTGTGGTTTAACATCGATTCCAAGGTCATAAACTGCAAAACCGTTGACATCCAGCATAAATGTTACCAGGTTTTTGCCGATGTCATGCAGGTCGCCGGCAACGGTTCCCAGCACAATTTTACCCTGTTTCGCGGTATGGGCTGCTTGTGCCAACCCGGGCTTGACCAGCTCAGCAATTCGTTCCAGTATTTTACCGGAGAAAACCAGATCAGGAATGAAATAGGTGCCTTCCGAAAAGCGCCGGCCGACGATCTGCATGGCCTTTTTGCCGTCATCTAAAATTTTCAGCGGATTCTCACCGGATTGCAGTCGCCGCTCGGCCATCTCAATTGCTTCTTTTTGCTTCAATTCGTAAATCAGCGCAACCAGATCATCAGCCATATACAGCCTCCTTTCAACGCCTTGTCTGCCGGAAAAATGTCTTGCCGGACGGTTCCCATAATACCGCTTCATACCGAGCCAATTCAGACCCCATTGAATGGTTTACTGGTTGAATGGTTGATTAGGTAAATTATAATTATAATTTCAGGATGTTACGATTTATGAAATATGAAGTGTCCAATTATTTTGCAAATGTGGGATAAAGTCATAATTACAACCACTTAACCAATCAACTAATTATCCAATCAACGATAGCTGCAATCAGGCTAGGCTAATAAAAATAATTTGTCAATTTCAAATTTTTAGGACCCCGGCGTCCGCTGAATCTTGCGGGGGATAAAAAAGATCACGATTGTCGATCCAATCGTCAATTATTCAACACTTAAAACATCGTTATAGGTCGGGCAAAAAATTAGAAATTCATAACCTTTTGTAATTATTGTATAAAAATTTATTAATGGCAACTTGTTAAAAAAGGTACTGATTTTGCAAAGAGTTTGATGGATACTCTATATTCTAACCCTGAAAACCAGGTTCTCTGAGTCAAGTCAGAGATAAGCGGCTTTTGCCGTAATCAGATGCCATGGGTCACCGAACCGCAAACACCACCCACTGGGGTAAAATCAACGCCTTGTCCTCTGGGCCAGGATTATTTACTCATTGCCAACAGAATTAAAATCTGCTTTGGATCACTCACCTTCAACATATCAAGCCCAGCAGGGGCCGCCCGAGAAAGACACATTTCCCGGGCATTCCTGGACAGCTGGTTCATTCAGGCTCGGGGTCGATCCGATCACGCTTTCTTT
>JBAVYC010000090.1:0-1640 GCA_049698595.1 Desulfobacterales bacterium
GATCATCGATCTGAACCGACATTAGCTCATTGACAAACCCATTTAAGAAGGCATTACCTTGATCGAAGATAATGGACATTACAAAACGTCCAGATAACCCAGTGGGCTTTCTGGTTTGTTCTGTAAAAAAAGTTGAAAAATTCATTCCCAATACAATTTACCGCTGTCTAATAAAACTTGTAGAATGGATCTGATATTATTTTATAGCCACTATAAAAGCTATAGTCGGCGCATAGCTGTAATGTTCGCATTAGCGAACTAAAAATAAAGAGTTAACCCCAGGTACAATCATAGTAGGTACCAGAAATGTCATGGCAGCGGCTAAACCGTATTTATTCAAACCTTCTTCAAAGTTTAACATTAAAGAGGTGTTACCAATAAATGAGTGTCCATTTTGAATTTTATAGAATATGCTTTTACTTACTTTTTTAAGAAATGGCGGCAAAATATGAAGAATATAACTGGTATTCCTTTGACATCGGCGCTTGGAATATTGCCGAGCCATAATTGAAGTCTGCAGTTTTGGAAATGATGAAAAGTCCAGATGTCGAACGGACATTTCAGGTCAAACAATTTGTTCAGCAAAAGGGATATGGGAAAACCGCTGAGCGTATACCCTGGAGTTTACAAATCACGAGTATCAGAATCAGCCCAGATGGGCTTCGCTATAGCCGCCGTCTCTTCCGGAGGGATGAAGGTTGCCATGTCTCCCAGCATAACTTCAAACCCTGTATGGTCGTTTCGCACCCAAGGTGCATAGTTGGAGCGCACCACCATTACCATACGCAACTCCATGTAACTACCAGGACCTTCAACACACAACAATCCAAGGTTATAGCCGTTGCGATTGAGGCTCCGATATAATTTTTGGGCGTTGATGATTCCTGTTGAAAGATTCATGAGATTTTCATCATTCAGTTCCTGCAGCGACGTCACGTCTGGGAGGATCGCCCACAGTTCGAAAAAACCCTCCGGCGCAAACGCAGCCAGCCACTCCCAATCGCCGGTATTGCCGATATAACGGCTGCCTTCGGATTTTTCATGTTTCAGATAATCAGAGAACAGAAGGGAATTATGCGCTTTATAGTATTGCTCGCTTCTTTGCATTAAGAAACGCTGATGGTTGCTCGGCACCCTGTCTGCATTAATCTGAAGGTGTGGATGTACAAGTGATCCCCCTGCAGAAGGGAGATGGTTCTGGGTGATGGCCGTATAAACAGCCTTGGGGTCAATTTTCATTACCTGTTTCAAATATTGAATGGAATTCTTGAAACTGTCCATGTAGGAAGACGGTTTGGCAGACCCGATCTCCACATAGTGCGTATTGTCAAAAAGGCTGACCGCTGAAAAGCTGCCGTAGGGGAACAGATTCGGAAACAGTATGGAATCATTGATAACCAGACGATCCCCAGAAAAGCTGTCCGATTTCAGTTGTGGCGTTTTTGAGAACACATGATGGCTGCAGAACGGGCAGTCGTCTGACTTGAAAGCATCAGGAGGTAATGGTGGTAAGATCTCTGTTCCGGCTTCTGCTTCATCGATCCGGCTTAGTGCAATTCTGCAGGTTCGATAGGTTATGGGGTTCGTTCGGATTTCAATCTTTTTCACGACTGATCTGCTCGAAGGATCTAAAAAACTTG
>JBAVYC010000091.1:0-3494 GCA_049698595.1 Desulfobacterales bacterium
GAGCTTCGGCGTAATTGGCCAGCATTTCTGTTTTAACCGGGCTTTGCTTAAAAAATTCAAGGTAAAGCTTGTAGGCCGCAGCCGCTTGCTCAAAATCATTTTGGGATTTTTTGCGGCGGGCCTTGTCATGCAGGTGCGTGATGACATCTCTGGCATACAGTTCAAAGTCTTTCAGGTGTTTCGCTTTTTGGTCGTCAGGAATGTGAACGGAATACTTTTGCTGCTCGAGGGCTTTGACGATCAACTTGACATCCCGGTCGATATCTTTGTAAGTGCCCAGGGCCTGAACACATTCATAGATATTACCGGCGTATTCGATCAACAGCTCCGGATCGAACCTCAGCTCGGCAAGTTGCCGGTAAAGGGCCGCCGCCGGATGCCATTTCTTTTTAACATAGTAGCGGCCGGCCAATTTTTCCAGCACCGTGGTATAGGATTGTCGCGACCAGGCATATTTCCGGAAATAGGCCATCGCTTTTTCGGGGGTACTGTTTTTTTTATAGACTTCCGGATAGCAAAAGGCCATGTCGATCAAGGATTCCAGGCGCACATTCACGTGCCGGTAGGTATCGATGTCCACTTCTTTGTCGGCCCTGGAAGTGGTAACCGCTTCCTCAAACAGGTTGAGCGCAGTTTTATAATCGGCGGTGTTGATATAACACCAGCCCAGTTTGTAGCGGGCAATGATACTTGCGGAACTGTCCGGGTAGTTCAGCACGGCCTGGTAATGTTTTTGCGCCTTTGGTAAATTTTGTTTACTGAAGAAGTAATCACCCAGCAGCAAATAGGCTTCAGGGACGTATGCGCTGGTTTCATGCTTGGCAATCAATTTGCGATACTGTTTGACCATATCTTCCAGCCGACCGAGCTCACCGTATTCATGGGCCATAAAAAAATATACTTTGTCCCCCTCGGCAAAGGCGGGAAAATGATCCAGAATACGCTGATAGATTTCAATGGCCTGTTTTTTGAGCGAATTGGATTCCAGCTGGTTGAGAGTGCTGTTGGCATTCGTTTGCCGGCTTTTTCGCAGCAAATAGACAATGCGCGATTTTTCAATATACAATTCGGCCAAACGCAGATAAAGCTCCGGCAGATAGGGGCGCTGCCGCGATCGATCGATTAGTTTTTTGGTTGTTTCAATGGCAAGCTCGACCTTGTGTTTGTCCCGTTCAAGCCGCTGAATGGATTTCTTTTTTTCCTCGGCCTTATCTTTTTGGGCGTATTCATATTTACTGACAGCCGCCTGAGCCATTTCCGGGATCAGGTACGACTGTAAAACGAACAGCAGCAGGATCGAACCGATTCCAATCGTATTTATCAATCTATTATTTGGTTTCATTTGAAAAATATGTCCCATTCTTCCATATCCTGGCATTTATTTGGTAGTTTGACCTGATAATCGGCCAGCTCGTCGTTCCAGAATTCTTTCTGGAACGGGTAGACCGCTCTTTTTGCCTTCGAAGAAACAGAGCGTTCTTGCGGGCCTTTTTCAAAATGAACTTCATAGACGCGTTTGTACATGTCCAGGCCGATTTCATATTCCATTAGATGGGCGTTTTCTTCATACTGAAGCAAATCATTGGCGGCTTTTTCATAATCCTCCTCGATGAGACGTCTGAGTTTGTGACGGCTTTGTTCAATTTGCAAATCGTAGAGCTTCTCCAGGTAAGACCGCAGCACCGGATCTTTGAATTCGGCACAGGCGGCCCTTTCCTTTTCCAGGAGTTCCAGAAATTGCCAGATCTGATCGATGTGTTTTTTGTTGAGCAGGTAAAGCATCATGGCCTTGTTATCAACGGGATCTTCCCGGTTGTAGATGACGTCCAAAGCGCCGCCGTAGCGGGATCTAAACTCTTCGATGACCGTCATCGCTTTGTCATAATGGCAGACATCCTTGTAAATAAAGGATTTTAGAATATAGTACTCGGGTTTGAAGGCATCGTGAAAACTCGGCGCCTCAAAAGCATACAACAGCCCCATGGCTTTTTCGGGATTTCCCATCCGGTATTCAGCCCAGGCCCGTTCCAGCAGAATCTCGGCCTGCTCCAGAATGCTTTTTTGAACACGCGCATACATGAATTCAGCCGCGTCAAATTGCTGCTGCTCGTAGAGCAGCCGCGCCAGTGTTTTGCGGCAGTCATCCTGCAGCTTGCGCGAGGGTTGGTCGCTTCTCAATATCTGTTTCAGAAGATCGATGGCTTCAGTGATTTCATCCCGATATAAGGATAGCAATGCTTTCTTGTATAGATACTGGTAGTAGTAATGGGTCTCAGGGGTAATCCGGTTGAAATGTTGGTTGCCCCAATGAAAGAACCCGTTTTCCCAATCGTAGACCCCCTGATGGTAGTTGACAAAATCAGACACGGTGCCTTCCAGAAAACCATATTCCTGATCGCACAGCACGCGGTTGATGAGGATTTCGCGTGCGACCGGCTGGGTGCGCAGGGTCTGTTCAAACAATTCAAGACAGTAAAACACAATTTTCTGATTGGGTTTGCGCGTGACCAGATTCGCCAGAATGTCAATCGCAGCATGGGAATACCCAAGTTTCTTTAAACTGATTCCGAAAAAAAATTCCGCCCATTCGTAATCAATATCATCAGGTGTTTGCTGACTTAAATAGCGATACAGATATAGACAGGCTTTATGATAATTTTTATTCTGGTAGAATTTGTAACCTGATTGAAAATTAGACCGATCCGCCGAATTAGCGGCCGGCACCGACGGTTGTAACAAGGATCCGCTCTGCCGGGTGGAGAGTTGCTCTGCGTCAACCGGTCGGGGCGCTTTCAGTAACTGCGGATCTGCCTTGGCAGCCAGGCACGCTGACGGCAGGACATACGCGCCGATGCAAATCAGTATGGATGTCAACAAAATTTTCATTGGTATTAATCTTCCTTTAGGTAATGATTAAGCTTTTCTATCTTCGGGTCCTCTCGTTTTTTACGCGGTGATAGATCGAAGCGGAAACCGAAAGATGCGCCCAGATAGACCCGCCATTCGGTATCATCTTCCCTGAAATTGGTGATATTGCGGAGTTCCAAATTCAGCGCGTAGTTGTCTTTGATGAAAAATTTTTGACCGACACCGAAACTCAATGAAGGAGCGGTTTCCGAAGAGGAATTTTCAAAACTTTTCTTATTGTCATAATTGACGATGCCACCGCCTATTAAAAAGTAGGTCTCGCGGTTGACAACGCCGCGGTTTAAAACCGCGTCCTTGCCGTAAAACGGCGTAAACACCGCGTGGGAATAAATAGAATATTGGGGCTCCGAAAATTCCGAAGGACGCACACCGAAATCATTCTCCAAATCATTTTTCACGTCTTTATCACTGGTAAAAATCCACTGGGCCCGAGCAACTTCCCAGGCAAAAAGCTCGTTAAAAGTAAACATATAGTAGGCCCCTACCGGAAAGGCTTCATAATAGTTCTCATCCGGAATGTAGCCAGCGGCAATGCCGAATTCATGGCTCTTTTGGTAAATTCGTTC
>JBAVYC010000092.1:0-4551 GCA_049698595.1 Desulfobacterales bacterium
GAATAGTGGAATGTTGGAATACTGGGTATGAAAAGCGGAAAATGATCTATTCTATAAAAAATGTTGTATCTACATTTTATGATGATGCCCTACAGACATCCATTTTCTACTTTCGCCCCAGAAAATACGCCACTATTACGAGAAAATCAAAACAATTAGATTCGTTTTGACTATCTAAACCCATCATTCCACTAACCCAGAACCCATAATTCCAATATTCCAGCATTCCAACATTCCAATTGAGGTGAAGCCCCTAACTTGAACAAAATATTATGCACTGACAATGCGACAAAATAGAGTTAGCTGATAATCTTAATCAGGGACCGTTTGCGAAGCTCATCCAGCCATTCCTGGTATCTATTATCCACCGCTTCGTTGTAAAGTATTTCTCCAATCTCAGATTGAATTTCATCAAGGGATTTAGTCGGTGTCTCCTGGATCTTCTGGACGTAAATAATCTGGGGGCCGAAGTCTGTATCCAGCACTTCTGAAATTTCACCGGCTTTCAGCTTTGCAATAGCTCTTTGCAGCTGTTCAGACAGTTCTTCCAGACGGAACAATCCCAGATCAGTGCCTTGAACCCGGGAAGATGAATCCTTCAGTTGGTTTACCAAATCTTCAAAGGAAAGACCCTGATTCAGCCTTGCTGAAGCATTTTTTATTTGTCTCAGGGCCTCTTCTCTTTCTAATATGTCGGCCTCCGCAGTTAGTCTGACAAATATATTATAGAGGTAATATTTCTTCTCCCCGGCATACTCATCCTGATGACTGTCGTAGTATGCCTTTATATCCTCACTGGTAATCACGATTTTTGATTTTACTTCCCGGTTTACCAGTCGGGTTCGTAGAATCTGTTCTTTTAATTCCTTGCGATATTCCTCCATAGTCATGCCCTGGCTGGCAAGCCCTTCACGCAATTGCTCGTCGGTGAAAGAGCGGGCCTCTTTCATGCGCTCGATGGCCCTATCTATGTCACTTTCGCTTACGGTAATTTGAGCGCGCGCGGTTTCCTGGTCGGCCAGTTTACTGTCAATAAGCTGGTCGAGGAGATCTTTGCGAACCTGAAAAAGGGTTTGACGCTCCCTCTCCGGCGCATATTGCAGGGCCTTGATGTTTTCCTCGTAAGGTTTGAAAGCCCGATTTAGATCGTAAAGGGTGATGATATCACTGTTGACCACCGCCACAATGCGATCAATCACTTCCGGTTCCTGAGCGTAAACACCGCCACCCAATAAGATGCTGGTAAAAAGGCATATACCCAACAGTCCCGCAAGGACATGCTTCTTCTTATCAATCGCTTTTTGTATCACTGTTAGTCGTTTCATTTTCTTTGGGCGCCTGCAATTTTTTCCCACTGCTCGCCGTTTATCTCGATTTCGTATTTTGCCTTCAACGCTTCAATCCAGGTTTTATAGCTCGCTTCCGCCTTTTTCCGACGCAACTGTTTGACAATTATCTCATTGATATCCCCCGCAGCCGGGGTTTGATCGGAATCATCTTTCTTGCCCTGGAAATTCTTTTTGTAATACTCAGCGATATCCTCAGGGGTAATCGTGATCCGATTCTCAAGTTCCTTTTCGATCACCTTTTCCATGGTCAAACGCGTCTTTAACCGGCTTTCCCAAGTGTCATAAGAAACGGCAAACTCCAGCAGCGTTTCTTCAAATTCCCCCGACGGATAATCACTTTTTATGGCAGCGACGGCCTTTTCGAGTTCGATATCCGTGACACTGATTCCGAGCTCATCGGCCCTTTCAAGAAGAACCATCTCGAGGATTAATTCATTTAAAAGCCTCAATTGCGCCTCTCGCAAATCCTCGGTCTGCTCGTTGGCGCTAGAGTCGAATGCAATTTTGGAAATTTCAAAGGCCTCATTAAAGTCGAAGACGGTCAGCACCCGGTCTCCAACACGAATTAACACCTCGGTTCCCAAACCAGAATCTTTTTCCCCGCAGCCTAAAAAAAAGAGCAGGGAAAAAACCGACCCGACCACCCATAAAGTTTTAAACAATCGTTCTATCATCCCGCCACAATTTCTGATAACGCCTTTTTACCACAAAATGCACAAAAATAATTCCTAAAGGTTTAATAAACTTTTAGCTGTTAACACGCTCTGCGATTTCTTTCAAGAGGATTTTGGCTTGGGCCAGTTGAGTGTTTAAATTGAGCGTCTCCAGCCTGGCTTTAAGAACATACTCCGGTGACAGCTCAAACCGTTTGGGGTCGGCGCTGATCATTTCAACCAACGCGGCGGGATTAGGCTGATGGGATTCTGATAATTGCAGAATGAGCTTTTTGGCTGTCAGATCCAGCCGAGAAACCCCCGCTTTTTTGGCCAGCACCTTGAGGGCTATTTTTAAAAGTAGATTTGAGGCCTCCACCGGCAGCCGGCCGAAACGGTCAATCATCTCCGATTTAAAATCGCTGATTTGCTGAAGTTCCGCCATCTTCGCCAGCCGGCGATAGGCCGACATGCGCTGATCGATATCCGGGATATACGACGCTGCTAAAAAGGCGGACAAATTCACGTTGATTTCAGGCTCCAGGGGTTCCAGGCGGGTTTCTCCTTTGGCCTCGGCCACGGCGCTTTCCATCAACTTTAAGAACATGTCATAGCCAACGGCGGCAATGTGTCCGGATTGAGAGGCTCCCAGGATAGTTCCACCGCCCCGGATTTTTAAATCGCTCATGGCGATTTGAAAGCCCGCGCCTAAATCCCGGTGCTCCATTAATACTTTCAGCCGTTTCTGAGCATCTTTACCCAGCAGGCTTTCATGGGGAATAAGAAGATAGGCGTACGCCTGTTCATCCGAGCGTCCGACCCTGCCTCGCAACTGATACATCTGGGCCAATCCGAACCGGTCCGCCCGATTGACGATAATGGTGTTGGCAGACGCGATATCCAGGCCGGATTCAATAATGGTCGTACACACCAGCATATCGATTTCTCTGTTCATGAAAAAAAACATGGCCTGTTCCAACTCATCTTCGCCCATACGCCCGTGGGCCACGTCGAGTCGAACCTCGGGCACCAGACGTTTCAATTTGCCCGCGATTCTGTCGATGCTTTGAATATTGTTATGGACAAAGAAAATCTGTCCCTGCCGCCTTAGCTCTTTTCTAATGGCATCGGCAATCAGGGCGTCGTCGAATTCAGAGATATAGGTAATAATCGATTTGCGATATTCAGGCGGTGTCGATATTATGCTGATATCCCGAACCCCCACCAGAGACAAATGCAGGGTCCGCGGAATCGGGGTTGCCGTCAGTGCCAGGACATCCACTGTGCTTTTCAAGCGCTTCAGTTTCTCTTTGTGTTTGACACCAAAACGCTGCTCTTCATCCAGCACCAAAAGTCCCAGATCGTTGAATGCGACGTCCTTTTGCAGCAGCCGATGGGTGCCGATCACGATATCGATCTTACCCGTTTTGAGATCATCAATGATGGCACGTTGCACCCGTGGGGGACGGAAACGACTTAAGCAGGCGACATTGACCGGATACTTGTCAAACCGGCTGCAAAAGGTTGCATAATGCTGCTCGGCCAGGATGGTGGTGGGCACCAGCATGGCAACCTGTTTGCCGTCGTTTACCGTTAAAAAAGATGCCCGCAGGGCAACTTCTGTCTTACCGTAGCCCACATCGCCACAGACCAGACGGTCCATGGGGGTCGGTTTTTGCATGTCACTGATCACATCCTCAATCGCCTTGAGCTGGTCTGCGGTCTCTTCATAGGCAAATCCGGCTTCGAATTCCTTGACATAGCTGTCGACCGACGAGAAAGCAAAGCCCTGATCCACGTTGCGCCGGGCATAAAGTTTGAGGAGTTCACCGGCAATTTTTTCCGCCGATTTTTTGACCCGGGCTTTTACCCGTTCCCATGATTTCCCGCCAAGGGTATCGAGTACCGGCATGATACTGTCCACCCCCATGTATTTTTGCACGATGCCCATGCGATCGACCGGCAGATAAAGTTTATCGCCGCCCTTATAGGCGATGATCAGAAAATCATTGGTGATACCATCAATACTTAACTTGCCAAGTCCGCCGTACTGACCGATTCCGTGGTCATTGTGAACAATGAGATCATCCTGTTTCAGTTCCTGCAAGTCAAGTAACTGGGGACGGGGTCCGGGTTCGGGGGATTTACGGCGATGATGTCGCACACCGAAAATTTCAGTATCGGTGATAATCGCCAGTTTTTCTTCCGGCCAGATAAACCCGCTGGAAACCTGACCGATGCAGATGCAAATTTGCCCCTGGTTATCGATGATTTCCCCAAACTCTTTAACAGCCCTCACCTGAAGACCATAGGGGATCAGCAGGGAATCGAGCCTGGCCGCCTGGGATTGGGTCCGGCACACGGCGAGCGTTGCGAAGCCGGACTGCTGTTGATCCGTCAACCATTTCACCAACGGCCTGAGCAGTTGCTCTTTTTCCCGGAAATTTTTAATTTCCATGCTCAGGTCGGTGTTATTTTCAATCGGGGCCGCAAACCTGTAAGGATTGACCTGATTTTGGTCTTCGGCCTTTAAAACATCGAGCATCTTG
>JBAVYC010000093.1:0-2406 GCA_049698595.1 Desulfobacterales bacterium
GAGGACAAAACCCTGCATGTCTATGATGGACGCTATCACGAGATTTACAATGAAGCTGAAGATCTGCGCAGACAAGTGCTCGAGGATCTGGAAGATTGGCTGGAGAAACAATTATTCCAAAATGTTAAACTCAATCGGTTCCCTTAAAGCCGGTTGGATGGCGACAGGTCCGATGATCTTTTTATCGGTGGCATTTTCATTGCCCCACCAGTTTTTGGCGGCTTGCACCCGGCTGTTGCCGTCGAGCACTTTGATCTCCCAGCCGCCATTGTTCAGTATATTATTTTGTGTGATTTGGACCTGGCTGTTTTCCAGTAAAATCCCTCCGGCACTGTTTTCTGTGATAACGGAGTCCTTTATCAAAAGCTGAGTCTTGCGGACCGCGACCCCTGATTTTATCGATGTTCGAATAAGACTGCTTAAAAGCTCAGCCTTGCACTCTTCCATCACGATTCCCCAGACATTGTCCTGAAACCGGCTGTTTTGAATGGAGATATTTGAATGAGAGGCTCTGAAGCCAAATTCAGCATTTGAAATTGTGCAATAGCTGATTTTATTTTCGGTATGGCTGTGGTCCAAAATGATGCCTTTCCAGCTTGTCATGTTCAGACTGGACAAACGGACCGGATCGTCTCTGGTACCTAAAATTTGTAATTCGCCCTTGACGATCATTCCAAGGCTGTTGAACCATATTACCGTTCCTGCATTTATGGTGAGTTTGGCATCGGATTTGACCACCAGAGCATCATTGACAAGATACGGGCTTTTTTCGATATTCAATACATAATCGGTGGATATCACGGCCGGCAGCAAGGTTGGTTTGCCGATCTTGACCGGACCCAGGGTATCCATCCATTGGCTGCCCACACCTGATTTTGCCCTGAGATATCCAACCAGTCGACCATGGGGCAATCGATCACGGTTTTTAATGCGATAGGCGCCGATGTAGACACCCGGCCGTTTTTCTTTCAAGGGAAGGTTCTCGATCAGCGGAGGAATACTCCAGCTGGCGATTTGGTTTTCTTCGCCGATCATTACCACTTTCAAATATTCCCCCGGGCGCAGCAGTTTGCCGGCGCCGCTATGAACCAAGGCTTGAATTTTAGGCGGCGGCACGCTGACCGCAGGCGGGTTCGGGATTGTGGCAACCATCTGCATGCACAACTCGGCGGCAGCTTTCGTGCCAGTGGCCTGGTGATGGTTTAGAGCGGTTTTGAAGACCGCCGTGGCCAACCCGAAAGGGGTTATGGGCAACTCGCCGTCCTCTAAATGGACGGTGTGTTTGAGCTTCCATAGAACCTGACCGGAATCGCATCGAACCATCCGTGCTCTGAGTCCGGCCTGATTGTCGGAATATACCAGTGCATACATTTTACCCAGACTGAGAACCTCGCCGTAAATAACGGCATCCACTCCCAGCAGCTGGCCCAGCTTTTGCGGTGAAATATTTTCCCCGCCGGTGATCCTGGTATATAGATGGTTGATTTTCAAGTTATCGTCGATGACATAAGGCTCAAGATCCCGATAGTTCAGCGAACTGAAGAAATTATAAAACATCTTGCGGATCAGGGAACCGGCTTCAGGGTTGGCTGTTTTGTTTGCAAAGGGCAGGATAGCGATTTTGGTTGGAAGCTGATTTTTTTCAAGCACTGCCGGGATCGGCGCAGGCTGGAGCATCCGAAGCATACAGGATGTGCTCCCGGTGATGATAAAAAGACCGAACATCACTGCAATAATTGTGTTTTTCATTCAAGCCTTGAATCACCAGGGCTTCTCGGAGTCGATTTCATTCTGCTGGTCCTCGAACAGGTATTTCATGATCCAGGAACTATCGGTTCCCGACTCTTCCAAAAGCCGTTTGATTTCTTCTTTCTTTTCTGCCTGCTTGTTACTGTTTTTTTGTTTTCCCCTCACCCTTTTTTCTGATGAAGATTCAGCAGACCCGGCTTTTTGGTCCAACGCCCTGGAATTAGACAATTTTTCCCTGCAGATGATCATTTTTTGATTTATTTCTTTGGTGTCGGTATCAATCAAATAATAGCGTTCAAAATAAGAAAGAGCCCGGGGCCAATTTTTTTCCACAAAATACTTATCGCCGTTTTCACGGTAAAAAGACTTCATCTGGTCGATGCGTTCGAGCGACAGCTTATTGCCCGGTTCCAGTGACAGGGCAGCTCGATAGAGGAGATAGGCATTCTGATTCACCGGTTTGAGATAACGCTGAGCCCGAAAGTGGGATTCAGCCTCCTTTAAAAGTTGGGCTAGTGTCTGATCTTTGCGAGGTTGTTCCTGGTGAGCCAGCCAAATACGCCGGATGGCCTTGTGCGCTTCTTCGAAATAGATGCTGTCCTCTTTGATGGCGGCATATTGCCTTAGTGCCGGTTGAAAATCTTTGGCAGATTCAAG
>JBAVYC010000094.1:0-2566 GCA_049698595.1 Desulfobacterales bacterium
ATCCTCAATTTGGGTGCGGTCTATTTCCAGATGGCAAAATATAGGCAGGCCCGTGAAGCACTTTTGCGCTGCATTAAGCATAATTCACGAAGCAGGGCAGCGGCATACCTTAAGATGGTTGAAGAGAGGATAGAGCCATCTGAGAAATGATACCCACTGCCCTTCGCATGACCCACCTTCAAAACACCCAACCAAAATTGTGAAAACTTTTCCCTATAATTATGAACCTACCCAATAATATTGTGAAAACTTTTTCACAATTCAAAAATTTGATCTTCGATATCAGTTATAATTTGAGGTACAATATATTTTATATTTATAGTAATTACAAAACTTTATACCACAACCTGATATTTCTTAAAATAAGATCGCTGTTTGGTATAGTTATTGAACAGGGGAATAGTCAGGATGTTTGCTCAAATTTTCAAAGCGTTAACTCTATAATAAATAATCAGGTATGAAAATGAAACTAAAAAAACAAAAAATAATTTTCATATTAGTTGTTTTAATGACGGGATTGTCAATAACCGGATGGTCGATCTCCACCCAATTCGATCAAACTATAATAAATAGTGAACTCCAAACAGAACTGAAAAATGATGGTCAAATCGGCAATGTCATATCGGGGAAGTTCGCCAATAACAGCCCAATATTGTTGTTGATTTCAACCGGGTTGATCGGCCTGGTGGGCGTCCGCAGGCATAGAAAAAACATGGGGGCTTTTCAATCGAAAGAAATAATATCGGAACTACCCCGCAGCACACCCGACGGGATATCCCGCATAGGGTAATTCGTAATCGCTAAACTTAGGCCCTTAGGGGCCGTTTTCTGACAACATGTTACCAAAAAATGAAGTTTTCAAGTTTCAAACGCCTGGACGTGTAGCTACTAAATTCTTAATAATGTCATTATCTTACATCAATTGCTCGTGGGATTGGCTTTCCAGCCACGAATAAAAGGCGCGCTAAATTCGCCATCGTTTCTTCGCGGCTGGAAAGCCGCTCCCACAGGGATAACACCAAACCTTAAGCGAATGACATTGGACTGAAACCTGGAGCAGGCATCGTCAGACGTTCGGTGCCTCTGCTTAGGACCCATTCATTCAGATCCCATATTCTGCGGATTTAAGATTGTCCGTGGTGATTGCAGCATCAGCGCTGATGCTGCGCTTTGCCCGCTTATTTAATCTATTGCTTACCCCTACCTCAAAGTACCCTAAGCCGGCCTATTCCATGTCTTAATGCAGTTATATGGTATTATTAGTCGCCGCCATGATTTCATCCGGGAGGTATCTGACGCTCTAATGATCATGCTATAAATATTTCGGATTTAGATTCAATTTTCTCAAGTTTTATCACAAACTACCGATAACTCTTTAAAAATCAATGTAATTTTAGCTTTTCCCCATAGCAACTTTCGATATTTTTCGCGACGAATGAAAATCCGGAGAAAATCATGCAGAAACAGATTCAATCGTTTATCAAAGACCTGAAGTCAAACAAAAAATTATCCGCCTTCGATGAAGCTTCCACTAAACAGGCTGTGGTCTTGCGGATGCTCTCATTTTTGGGTTGGGATATTTTTAATGTCGATGAGGTGTGTCCAAATTATGCGGCAAATTCATCGCAGGTGTCCTACGCCCTGAGGATCGGGGATACCAATAAAATATTCGTCGAAGTTAAAAAAATCAGTGAAAACTTAGATAACCATCAAAAAAAATTCGTCGAGATTGCCTCCGCAGAGTGCGCCGACATCGCCGTGCTCACCAACGGCGTTACCTGGTGGTTTTATTTGACTTCATCCAATGGCGGTTGGCAACATAAATGGTTTTATTCCGCCGATTTTTTTGCACAGGAACCGGATACCTTTGTCCCTCAGCTCGTCGACTTGCTGACCATGAACAAAGTCTCCAAGGGACAGGCACTTAAAACCGCAAAAAATCTTTTGCGCGACAAAAAGCAAAAAATGGCAGCCGACTTTCTGCCCAAAGCCTGGAATCAAATCCTTTCCCAACCCAATAAAATATTTATCGAATTGTTAAGTTTGCAGACCGAAAAACTTTGTGGCTATAAAGTCGATATCAAATCCATTGAAACGTTTTTAGGTCGGCATACAGACGAATGGTTAATAACGGATATTCCCAATACCGTGACCGCACCACCCTCCACCAGCCTGGAATCGGAGATAGTTGATAGCAAGGACAAGCCCGCCTCAACGACGCCAGAAGATATTCGTAACAATGAAAAAGAAACAACCATAGAAAGTTATGCGGAAAAATCCATTAAATCCTTTTCCTTTATAGGTCATTCCCATATCGTTCGCGCCTGGGAGGAAGTGCTCCCGATCCTGTGCGAATATTTAGCCTCGACTCACGAGAAAGATTTCGAGAAGGTTTTGTGGATATCCGACAATCAAAAACCATACTTTTCCCGCTATTCGGATCAGCTTCGGATACCGGAAAAAATTAAAGAAACGGATATCTATGTAGAAACCAGAATGAATCCTGACGAAGTTGCTAAAACAGCCCACAAACTTATAGAGACATTCGGTTACAGCCAGGATGATT
>JBAVYC010000095.1:0-1657 GCA_049698595.1 Desulfobacterales bacterium
GTAGTGGATGCGTACCGCAAAATAATAAAAAACTATATCTATCAATCTTCTTTTGAACAAAACAAACCTCAAATGGAGGCGGTGACAGCCAACTTGCTCGATATATTGGCATGGTTCAGAGAGAAAAGGGTCTCAATGAGAGACCTCAAACCCGACAATTTGTTTGTGGCCGGTGATCCCGCCAGATACCCACTTTTTTTGAAATCTGCCCAAGAATTTTCCATCGGAATCATTGATGTGGAAACGGCTGTTGATTTTGAAAAGTCCCAATATAAAAAAATCAAACAACCCATGCTGGGAGGTACCCCTTTTTATGCAACCCCTTCGCATTTTATCAAAAATGATGTCTTGATCTTTAAATTTAAGAATCTTGGAAAAATTCTGCATCTTCAGGACTGGCATGCGACTCTGATAATGATTTACAAGGTGATTACGGGCGACCTCCTGTTTGAACAAACCGCCAGGTTGTTCGCTGAAGTCCGCAATCTGATGGTCAACGCCAATAAACCGGGAGGGCACCAAACCGATGTTTTTGAAGAAGCCAGCCGGATATTCTGGCACAGTGCCGTATCAGAGTTTCAGATAAAAATGGCCGAGTCGGAAAAATCATTAAAAACTGTGGTAGTGGGTCTAACTGAATCGGTCAAATACATGTTCGACAAAGCCTTGGTCAAAGAGAAAAAATCAATTGTCAAAGCGATCAAAAAATGTGTCGATTCACAGAATATTTTTGATAAGGGCCATATCCGTGACCATTTGTTAAGATGCTCATATGCCAAGACCTGTCAGTTTAAGGCCGATCTGGAAAACCAAGCAAAACGATCGGGAAATCTTTCCACGCCAAGAACAGAAGCAATCGCTTTCCTGCACAAATTGGCGGATCTTAAGGCTTTATTTGGGCAGCATGTCTATGTTCAAAAATTCTTGTCGCAACCAGAGCCCAAAATGTCGGCATACGATATTCTGACGTTTATGTTCAATGTGGTGTTTCATAATATGTACAGAAGCGAATGGGCACCTCTTTTTGGGGAAGCAGTCATTGACTGCGATATGCCCAATGAGGAAACCGTTATCGAAGAGACCCAATAAACCCCTGCCGGTTCCATTTCATATCACCGGCTGCTTTTCTTACCATTCCATTTGACAGTCCTGAGCACACAGGTTAAGATCCAAGCATTGACTCGTCGGCTCATCCGTGTTCATTCGCCATGCGAAAGGACTGCCCCATGAAACTGACTTCCAAATCTATCTTAGCTCTGATTTTAGCCCTCGGTCCGGTGTTGATATTCAGCGCTTACAGTTCCCATGCCGAAACCGTTCGCAAACCGGTCAGGGCCGGCAGTTTTTATCCATCAGTTCCCGCGGAGTTACGCTCCCTCATCACACAACTAACCATCAAAGCTCGCAACACACGGCTTCAGCCCCACCGAAATAATCACCTGCGAGCCATTGTATTGCCCCATGCGGGTTATATTTATTCGGGTTTTACCGCCGCCCATGCCTCCAGGGTTTTGCATCCCGGGCAATTTACCCAGGTGATTTTGCTGGGGCCTGATCATTATATCGGATTCAGCAATGGTGCCATCTGTGACGCCACAGCCTATGAAACACCTTTGGGCAGAATCAAGCTGCATGAAAACACAGCAAAATTGCGCCG
>JBAVYC010000096.1:0-5793 GCA_049698595.1 Desulfobacterales bacterium
GCTTTTGGCGGCCATTCTCTTGGTAAGCCGCATGGAATGATGGAAGATTGGAATGCTGGTTTCTTTAAGCCCACTATTCCAGGATTCCAACATCCCATTATTCCAATTGTGAGCGAAGCGCCATAAATTGCGTTCCCAAACAAAAAACATTGACGACCACAATGTCAATTCACATTATTATAGACGGTTACAATCTTATCCGACAATCGAAGCGCCTTAGCATTCTGGATTTGCAGGATATTCAATTGGGTCGCGATACACTGGTTGATATGCTGGCGGCTTATAAAAAAGCAAAGCGCCATCGAATCACAGTTGTTTTTGATGGAACCACGGCCCCCCTGTTTTCACAGCAACGGGATCGGCACAAAGGGATCTCTATTATATTTTCGCGCAAGGGAGAATCGGCGGATAGCGTGATAAAAAAAATGGCCTACAAAGAAAGACAAAGGGCTCTGGTAGTAAGTTCCGATCAAGACATCGTCCAATCGGCGACAGCCAACGGCGCGGCAACGGTTAGCGCGAATGATTTTGAAAATAAACTGACAATGTCCATGGATATGGACGGTCTGCAATTTGACCGGGATGATAATATCGGCTGGCAACCGACAACCAAAAAAAAAGGGCCCAGCAGGCGATTGCCCAAGCGCCAGCGTAAAAACAGCGCAAAAATTCGCAAGCTATGAAGATACTTATCGCCAAAACTTCGGGTTTTTGCATGGGTGTGCGCCGGGCCGTTGAAATGGTATTGGATGCACCCGATCAGTACACAAAGCCGATTTTCACCTACGGGCCGCTGATTCACAATCCCCAGGTCCTTAATCTCTTGCAATCCAAGAACATCCAGGTGCTCGACGAGATTCCCGAGGTGGGTTCCGGCACAGTATTGATAAGGGCTCACGGCGTCCCACCGACGGCAAAACAAAAGCTTGAGGAGGCCGCATTTAACGTCATCGATGCAACCTGCCCGCGTGTCATAAAAGTTCAGACCATTATTCGGAAGCATGCCAAAAAAAATTTTGCCGCAATTATCATCGGTGACAAAAATCATCCCGAAGTCGTCGGGTTGCTTGGCTACGCTCGGGACAATGGCTATGTCGTCGGAAGCATGGAAGAACTTGAAACCCTGCCGGCCTTTGAGCATGCAATTATCGTCTCACAAACCACTCAGAACGCCCGGCTTTTAAAATCCGTGATAACCTGGGCAGCCAAAACCCACCCCCATTATAAAATTTATAATACCATCTGCGATTCCACCGAGCGGCGACAGGCCGAAGTCCAAAGATTGGCCGAAGCGGTTGATGCCGTGATCGTGGTAGGTGGCCACAACAGCGGCAATACCCAACGGCTGGCCGAAATTGCACGGCAAACCGGGAAGCCGACTTATCATATCGAATCAGAATCGGAACTGGCTTCCATGGACACAAGTGTGCTGACGTCCGCACGGCATATCGGTATTACGGCCGGTGCCTCCACGCCCAACTGGATTATTAAAAAAGTGTATCGTGCCCTGGAAACCTTGCAGGTCAGACGCACCCAAAGCTGGCGCAGAATTTTGTTCGGACTGCAACAGACACTGCTATTGACCAATATCTATGTGTCCCTGGGAGCCGGATGCCTGACCTATGCCATGGCGAAGCTGCAGGGGTTCAGCCAATTCTTTCCATACGTACTGATATCGATGCTCTACGTTCAGTCCATGCATATCTTGAATCACCTGACAGGCAACAAATCCGATCAGTATAATGATCCCGAAAGAGCCAAATTTTATCAAAAATACAAATCACTGCTTATCGTCCTGGCCCTGGCGGCCGGTGGCGCCGGCCTTGTGATTGCATACTCCCTGGGTCTTTTCCCTTTATCACTACTTCTCATCATGAGTCTGCTGGGATTATCGTACAACCTGCGGTTTGTACCCAAAAAATTCGTCGGCTTCCGCTATCGCAGAATCAGGGATATTCCCGGATCAAAAACCCTTTTGATTGCTATCGCCTGGGGAATTGTGACCGCGGCCCTGCCCCCCCTGTCGTTGACTGGCAAAGCCAGCTGGATCGCCGGGATAATCTTTTTGTGGACCGCCGGTATAGTGTTTGTAAGAACGGCATTTTTTGACATTCTCGACATGCAGGGGGATCGCATCGTCGGTAAGGAGACTTTCGCCATTCTGCTTGGCGAAAAGCGGTCCATGCGTCTTCTAAAAAATATGCTGATCGGGCTCATTGCAGCGCTGATTCTGTTGAGTTTTTTTCACCTCATTTCCTATCTGGGTTTAGTGCTGATCGGGTGGCCGATATTTTTTTTGCTTCTGCTCACAGCCTATGAACGGGGGGTTCTGCTGCCAAGTATCAAGCTGGAGTTTCTGGTGGAGACGAACTTCATTCTGGCGGGAGTCGCTGCTTTTCTTTGGTCGGTGTTCGATTTATGACCTGGTTGTGGAGCGGGTACCATCGTGGAGTCATGTTCTTAGCAATCTATATAGGGGATAACGCCATGAAGGCAGTAAAATTAACCATCGAAGATGTGCTGGATCTGCACACGTTTCAGCCCAAAGATATTCCTGATCTTTTAGAGGATTATTTTACAGAGTGTTTAAAGGCTGGAATTTACTCCGTCCGAATAATTCACGGCAAAGGCAAAGGTATCCAGAAAAAGCGCGTTCAGGGACTTCTTGAAAAGAATTCCCTGGTGACGGCGTTCAAAGAGGCACCGCCGGAGGCCGGAGGGTGGGGGGCGACGCTGGTGGAATTAACCGGGATTTCAGATACTGAAAATTCGGGAGAAAATTAAATAGACATAACTGTCTCCGATCAATCCCGCCCCATGTGAAACGAGCTAAAGCCTGAGACTGACGAACTGGACTAGGCCCCATTTAAGATTTCTTCGATCTTTTCGGACAGGCTTTGCATATTAAACGGTTTTTGGATAAATCCGTCGCAGCCGCGGCTTAAGAGCTCGCCGGTCTGCTGATCGGCACCATACCCGCTTGAAAGCAAGACTTTAATCGCCGGATTGATGGCCTGCAATCCATCATAGGTCTCAGCTGCTCCCATGTCCGGCATAATCATATCCAGTACCACAAAATCAATATCGTTCTGATTATTGTTGTAAACTTCCAGGGCCTCTTTACCGTTTTCTGCCGTTAATACTGAGAACCCCAGTTTTTCCAGCATTAGCCTGCCTACGCCGATGACGATCTCCTCATCATCAACAAGTAAGACTGTCTTTGCCGCCATTTGCTGTTCATCTCCATATTCCCCCTGGTAATCTTTATTCCCCTTTCAATTTTTAGTCTTCAGCTTATCAGAATTATTTTGAAATTGCAAAATTTAAAAATGGCATTATTCTATGAACAAAAAATCATGGGAGGATGGATGAAGACCAATTTTATTTACATGACAGCCGGCAGCAAGGATGAAGCCACAAAAATCGCGAAAGAACTGGTAACCACCAGACTGGCGGCATGCGTCAACCTTCTGGACAATATGAACTCCTTTTATCTGTGGCAGGGCGAGATACAGGAAGACACGGAAGTGGTCATGATTGCCAAAACCACAGAGGACCGCCTACCGGAGCTGGTTAAAAAAGTCAAATCGATGCACAGTTATGACTGCCCCTGCATTGTAAGTCTGCCCGTTCTGGGTGGGTACCAGCCTTTTTTAGATTGGATTGCCGATAGTAGTTCACCGCAGAGTTAATCCGCAAAGGACGCTGAGGGTAGATTTTTTATTAATATCCATTACGATCCGATCGTTTTTCCTTAAACCGGACTCGTATAAACCGCGGTCGGTACAGCCGGGCATCCGCAGCCATTTTATAAAAATCAGTCGAGTTGGCCACGTAAGTGACTATCAGTTCGTCGGGTGTTATAGAAAGTTCCGGATGACCCTTGGCGGCATAACAAAGAATGTCCTTGCCCCAGCTCATTTCCGGACACTGATACAAGTCCACGGGTGGGCTCCAGGGACCCAAGGGTTGGGAAGCAAACCGGGCGGCGATGTTTCGGGAACTGCCGTTTTCATTATAAACAACGATAAATTTTTCCAGTGACGGAAGAAAGGACACCGAATATTCATTGGCCATGCCGGCACAAAGACGCTCTGCCTTGGTGAAATCGGGCGACCAATTCCCCTTGACATAAAAGCGCCACTGATCGAATTCTGACAATCTGTTTTCAGCCACCCTTGCCACAATCATGTATTTGTGATGAAAGCCGTCAACGACATCCTCGGTGGTGCCGTAAACATAAAGCCAGGGGCCTTGTTTCAGCACCCATGACCCGAAAAACGTGGCGACAGAAGAAGAAAAATCACCCCAGGGTATTCTGTGCTGATCAATTTGCCATTGATCCGGTGGATCCTCAAAGTTGACCACATACCCCAACCATGTCCCGATGATCTTAAAACCAGACCCAGGGGGTTCCGCTGTTCGCTCAATCTGAACCAGGAAAAGATACAGACCCTGCCCGGTAAGCACGCCGTGATATATCCAGAACCAGCCCCGACCGTCGGCAGGTCGGATGAAGGCCCCGGTTTTGCCAGCCGGCGTGCGGCCGAAATAAAATTCCACCGTAGCCTTGGACGGAGACAATCCGTGTTGAATAGCAACAGTATTGTTAACGATGGTGGCATTCACATGCTCGCCGTCCCGGATATCTCCCATCCAGGTATCTCCGAACAACCACAGGGTTAAATCATCTGTAAGAGATATCGAGTAAGCCCCGTCGGCCCCCGTCCAGCCCTTGTGATTGTCAAACAGCGCATCGAAACCGGCCAGTGCCTCAACCCTGACTGCCGGCTGCACCACACAGCCGGTGACCAGCAGCAGAAAAGTCAGGCAAATAACTTGCGTGATTCGTTTTTTAAACCTCATAATGCTCCATAAACTTTGTTGAGGGTTTTTCCCAGATATCTGCCAAAGGGTTTGGTAAACAGCGGATATTCATATACACTGCGCAAAAATTCATCACGAAATTTCGGATGGGTAATGCTGGCAATGGCCATGGCTTTTTCGACGGAGGTTAATTCCCGCAAATCGGCAATACCGTATTCAGTGATAATGACAACACCGTCAAAAGTTAGCATATTTCTATATTGGACGCAAAGTCCCTGGGATAAAAACTGCGACAGAAAGTTCTCTTGCCCCGCGATACCTTAATGCTTATTTTTTTGGAAAGCGCCCTTAAACAAGGAGATGTTCAAATGCAAACAAGCCGAAGCGCTCTTATATTCTTGATAATGCTATCAATTATAACGCTTACCGATGCCCGTGCGGCAAGCCTGCGGTGCGGCGTCCGTCTCATAACGGAAGGCGACTTCAAGGATAGGGTGCTGGCCGAATGCGGTGAACCGGATCATGTGGAGGTTTGGGAAGAGGAACGGGTCTACGGATTCCGCCATCACCCAAGCTATTACGGCAATTACGATGATTATGAGTACGCACGACCGGGCGACAGATACGGAAGACCGTATCGCATAAGAAAGCTAGTGATCATAGAAGAATGGACCTACAATCATGGCCCCGGCCGGTTCGTGGATCACCTGAGACTGGAAAACGGTATCGTGGTCGACATCAACAGCGGCGACTACGGATACTAGAATGGACACAAATCATTAACATAAAGGGGGGATCCACTTCCTATGCAAAGACGATAAATCGTAGGTTGGGTTAAGCCGATGGTCTGCAAACAATTTTGTTGGGTTCACTAATTTTGTCGTTATTTCAAACTTTTGAGGTGCATCAGGACAGGCGAACCCAACGAAAATCATGCCTGCATCCCGTTTAACCCAACCTACTATG
>JBAVYC010000097.1:0-5090 GCA_049698595.1 Desulfobacterales bacterium
CGGCAGAAATATCCGAAGCCGCCCAATTCGCAGGAGACCACATGCAGCTTATCGATCAGATGCTCAATTCCAAGGCCAACGCATATCCTGATAATGATACGCTCATCGTCGAAAATACGACCCTGACCTACCGGGAGCTAATTAAAAATATAAACAAACTGGCAAATGGATTGAGAAAACTCGGAATTGGCAGGGGCGACCCGGTCATGGTTCAACTGGCAAGATCCTGAAACGTGAATTGAGAGCAAAATTGCGGAATGGACGTCCAGGGTCAAAGCTTGAATAGCGAATTGAGCTGCTCGAATTCAGTCATAGGCCATCGACTGCATCATAAGCATCCCCGCACTTAAAGCCA
The DNA here is from genome assembly GCA_049698595.1 of Desulfobacterales bacterium. Lineage (GTDB taxonomy): Bacteria > Desulfobacterota > Desulfobacteria > Desulfobacterales > JAFDCJ01 > JAFDCJ01. The sequence continues at coordinate 356 of JBAVYC010000097.1, forward strand.
CCATTACCCCAATCGCCATTACCTTAAAAGGCTTTCTTTTGAATCGAAATATAGGCCTGATCAATGAAACGGTCAACAAGGCTGCAATCAATGTTGCGGGAGCCATGACCAACGGGAGTTCCTTTGTCAACATCACAATGGTTTCCATATTTATTTTTAACCTTAGTGGCTTAGTGACTGCTGTATCAGGTAAGTCGTAATCCACGCGCCCAGTTAAAAGGAAGTTTCGAAATTTTTTTCCGCACAATGCGAAACGCTATTCTAAGCCTATCGGAAAAAGTCAGCCACATTTTATTTATGACCTGTTGGTGCTCAATTTAATTTTGTGGATGTCAATATGCTTCAAAATTTTGAAACTTTTCACCACGCCGTAAGCAGTATAGAACACCCCTATGAGGAGCCAAATTTTGTATTTATGCCAGATGCATTTCATAATAAAAATCCATTCAAGATCTATACTTCATGATTTGCCAGGTCTAAATTCTTTTTCTATCTTCTCCTTATCTGAAAGCCGGTGCTACCGGAAATGATACTACAACAACTGTGCCAGAACAGCCGGTAAAAAATTTTCATCTATAATTCAAATGGTTAGATACATTTTAGAATGTAGATCGAGGGAAAAAACAAGAGGATAAAACGGCAGATTAGGAAATGCGGTTCACAGTTTATGTACTAAATACCATAGTTCTCACGAAAAAATCGAAGCCTTTCTAAGGTTTGCTATCCTTTTTTAGCTGTTGGATTTTGGTGTGGATTCTCTCTGCTCTTCGAATATTTTCTGCGACCTGTTTGTAATGGGGATCATATTTTGTTACCAATTGCCACTCGCTAATTGCATTTTCAAGTTTCTCTTCTCCGAAATATTGGATTCCCAATTGATAGTGAAGCTCCTTGTAAGCATCCTCACATTGTTTGATGAGCGGCAGACATTGCAAACAGTCGGTCCTGAAGTCCAGGCAGGCCTGCAGCTGCTTATCTGCAGCCTGATATTGCTTTTCCTTCAATAAGCCTTGCGCGCTGCTAAAATGGGCCTTAAAAAGATACTCCTGGGTTTCGAAGTCTTGGGGATCTGCATTGACCACTTTTTTAAACTCGATCACCGCTTCATCATATTTTTTCTCGTTAAACAGTTCGAGACCGGCATCGCGATAGTTGGCCACCATGTTATCAAAGGCCTTGACGTCCGCCTGGATCTCTTCGGTTTGTTGCGCTTCCCGGTACTCTCGGTCATGGGTGGTTAATTGCCGGTCCATGGCCTGGCCGTCCGTTGTGATTTCGGGTGTACCCTCCGGCACCAGAAATGGCACGCCGTCAATTTCGGGAATCTTAAGCTCTTTTCCAACTCGAACGGTGGTGGCATCGGGCAGATTATTAAATCTGGCAATAGTCTGAAATTGCATGGGATCATCGTAATATTTTTTTGAAATTATGCTGATGGTCTCGCCCTTTTGAACGGTGTGCAGGATGTAGCGTTTGGTCTTGATCTGAGTTCGCGAACGTAACTTTTCCCGGGCGCCTTTATGCTGTGGCCAATATCTTAGTGCCGCTAAGAATTGCTGCTGGCTGTATTTATATTTTCCTTGAGCTAAATACCCAAGGCCTTTTCGATAATGCGCTTCAGCCAATTCAAGCCGTTTCGCCTCCACACGCTTCAAATTGTCGGCTATTTGTGTATTTTGCGGCTCAATCGTGAGAGCCAGCTTGTAATAACGGGCAGCCGCAACCCAATCTCCGGCTTTTTCACTCGCGTGGCCCTGAGATAGATAACCATTTACCACTGAATTAGAAGATTGCAGTTGTTTTTCGATGATGGCACAACCAAAAAAAACCGTCGCCACAAGTATAAGATGAATCAGACTCCAAGTTTTACAGGACATAGGATTACCTTAAGGAGATCGGTTGGATTATTTGAATTCGATCGACAAAATATTCCATGTTCTCTTCTAAAATTTGGCTGCGTTTCAGCGTCAGCGGATTTGCAAAAAAAGCGTTGCCTCCATTGCGAATGGTCAGCCCTAATTTATATCCGGTTTTGGAAAACAGTCCTAAGATCTGTTGATTATAATTCCCGTATGGGTATGCAAAAGACTGGGTATCCTGATTGAGTTCCCGATCGATTATTTTTTTGGAATTTATGAACTCCTTGGTGATTCTGCTCCAATACGTTTGATCATTTTCATACGGTAGCTTTTTAGTAAGATCGGCATGCGAGATGGAATGAGAACCGATCTCAAATCCGGCGGTCTTTAAATTCCTGAGTTGATTCCAGGTGAGAGCATTTCGAGATGCTTCTATAAAATCGGTATAAATGAACAGCGTTGCCGTATAGCCGTATCGCTTAAGCAGCGGATAGGCAAATTTGTAAATTGATTGGTAGCCGTCATCCAAGGTGATGATAACCGATTTCGACGGGATAGCGGTTTTGTAATTAAGGAATTCCATCAAATCGCTGAGATGGATCGTGTGGTAACCGTTGGTCTTCAAATATTCCAGCTGTTTCGCAAATGTTTTTTTAGAAATGCATAGATTTGACTTACAGGTTTTACCAAAACGATGATAGCAAAGAATGGGAACGATTTGGAAGCCGTCTGCATACAGACCGCCGATATTTTCTTCTTTGATTGGAATGACGACGGCCTGGCCTCTTTTAAAGGAACCGGCCGGATTATTATCCTCAATCAACCAGGCTTTACCGGCATCCCCCAAAACCTCTTGGGCCAGGGTCGTCGAATTTTCTTTTTTCCCAGCGATGTAAACAATATAATCCTGCGATTTAAAAATTTCGGGGCTACCTGTGATGCCTTTCAAGGCGGTAGAGCAGGAAGTCAGTACCATCGCAATGCCAATTAAATAGGATATCAAAATCCACATACTTCTGCCGGCACGCAAAGTATTATGTCTCATTATGACCCTACCTTCTGGTAAAAGTTCAAAGAACCTTCCAGACGACTCAACTAATCCATGATCTTGATGACAATCAGCGTAACATCGTCTTGAATATCCAGTCCTTTACGGAAATGGTTCAAATCGGCAAGTATGGCTTCCAGAATTTCCTCGGCCGTGCCATTCTTGTTTTGTCTGATGGTGTTGAGTACCGGTTCCTTGCCGTACATTTCATTTTTTGGATTGAATGTTTCATTTATTCCATCCGTGCTGAGAACGATAACCTGGCCTTTTTCAAGCCCGGCCTTCTCATTTTCCTCATAGCTCCAGTCAGGAACGACACCGATGGGTATGCCCGCCGGTCCCTGGAGTTCTTCAAAGATATCGGACTTCGGGTCATAAATTATGGCCGGATCGTGTCCGGCACGAACCCATTTAACGCTTTTGGTGTTTGTGTCGATGACCGCATAAAACAAGGTCATGAAACTATTTGATTCCATAGCATCCGCGCACAGGAGCACATTTATGTCTGTGATAATTTCCGTCAGGCTGCCTGGCAGAAATGAACGTTGGCGGATGAACGCCCTGGCGGTGGCCATTAGCAAAGCGGATGGAATGCCATGACCGGAAATATCCCCTAATATGACCCCAATTTTCCCGCTTTCACTCTCTTTGAGCTTGAGAAAATCATAATAATCTCCACCGGTTTGGTCACAATAAACACTTTTGCCTGCAATATCCAAACCTTTAACCTTGGGATTATCTTTTGGCAGAAGATTCTGCTGGATCTCCATGGCAAGTTCAAGCGACTGGCGCATCAGGTTCCCTTCCTTAAGTCCTTCAGCCATTTGGTTAAAAGCCAAGCCCAAATCGCCAAGTTCATCATTGCGGGAAATTGTAACCCGATGTTCCAGATTCCCGGAACTTATGGCCTGGGTTCCTTCCTTCAATTTCTGGATGGGTCGTGAAAAATATAGACTCAGCACGAAACTGAGGAGGACGCCCAGGAAAGTGATAATAACCGTGAGTATCGAAATAAAACGTTTGGCGCTCTCGATGCTTTCGATGATTTCGTGCTGTGAGATCGCTAAAGCCACGGTGCCGACACGAATCATTTGATAGGTGATCGGTTTTTCAAAGTAAAGGATTTCAGCGCCGTCTTCAATAACGCTCGTAACAATGACTTCATCAGGGTTAGGGGCTGATTTTGTGGCCGGGGAAGGTATGTATTGAGAATTAACCTTGCCGGGATCGCTATGCGCCTTGATCACGTTTTTAGAATCGGCAATAAAAGCATAGATTACCTGGTCTTCTGCGGTAACATTTTTGATGAGTTGAAAAAGGGTGAGTTCCTCATCAGCTAAAAGCTTGTCCGGAGCCTGGTCAGATGTGATACGAGCCAGGCTTTCACCCAGTGCGATTAATTGATCCCGGAATTGCGCCCTTTGTTTTTTTAGCATAAAAAAGCTGCTTGTCGAAATAACAACGACAATGACGAGTGCGGATAGCGTAATAAATTTTAAGAATATGGGGATCTTTAGAAATTTTCGACGTTTAAGGCCGGATCTGCGCTCAATACCCGTCGGGGTGCCGAGGTTCTCGACTCTGCGATCTTTTTTGGTACGTCTTTCCGTATTTTGTTTTCGGTTCAAGATAGAATTTATGACAGGCATTGAGACATCATCCTGTTCAAATTTAATATTTCATGCGGAATTCGTGTGCCTGATGAATTACAAGCAGATATTAATGAGCGTGCAATTTTAAAGTAAATTTATCTTATGCGCTTAGCAAATATGTGTCAAGATGTAAGAACTCGCCGGGCAGGGCAACACAACCCGCGGCACCCTTGGGG
>JBAVYC010000098.1:0-2039 GCA_049698595.1 Desulfobacterales bacterium
GCCCCGCATCTTTGATGGCCGTAACCGTGTTTTTCACAGATTCAAAGACCGTGGTCAACAGCGCGCTCATACCCACAACTTCCGGTTGAACTGCCTTAATCGCTTCAACGAATCTGTCTGGCGGCACGTCAACACCAAGGTCGTGAACCTCGAAACCATTGACATCCAGTAAAAACTTAACCATGTCCTTGCCGATGTCGTGGATATCTCCTTTCACCGACCCAAGCACCACTTTCCCCAGACGAGCGGTCCTATCCTCAGCGTCATTTTTTAAATATGGTTCGGTCATTGATGATATCTTCTTTAACATCTCACCGGCCATGACCAATTCCGGGAGGAAATATTTGCCAAGTTCAAACTGCTTGCCGACCTTTTCGACGGCCTCACGGCACTGCTCCAAGACCTTGAGGGGATGGACACCGTCATTCAACATCTTTTGTGCGAGGGCCAATGCCTCCTGTTCCCGCATGTGCACCATGGCATTTACCAAATTGTCAGACATAATTACCTCCTGCATACTGCTTAGCAAAATCAATCATGGCTTTCACATTTTCGGCTTTGGCTCCCTGCATGCCTGCCCCGGTGGAGAATATGAAGCCACCGTCTCGGCCGGCTACGTCCATAAGGTTTTTGCAATAGGCTTTGACCTCATCTGTGGTTGCCGTGCACAACAGTGAAACGGGCACGTTGCCGGCGATGCAGGCCACCTGACCGACTGATTTTTTGGCCCGATCCATATCCGTGAGGTCAAACCACCAGACAGTCTTGCCTTTGGGAACATCGCAAATCGTCTCGAGGCGTTGGTTGTAAGCGCCTTCAGCAAACAGCTGCGGTACGCAGCCTTCATCGATAAGCCCGATGATGAGTTTTCTGAGTGTCGGCCAGTAAAAGGTGCGGAACTGCTCGTCGGACATGAAACCGTCGGCACCCTTGTGCAGGGGGATAAACGGCATTATATGGCCGGTTGCCTTGCAGGCTGCGACGCCGGCTTTTACCATGAAGGGCGTTAACCTTTCACAAGCCTCCATGAGTTCTTCCGGGTGGCGGTATATGTCCATCATTACGCCTAGGGTGCCCCTGAGAGTGTCCCCGATGACGTCAAAGGGTGCCTTGGTGAATCCTCCCGAAAAAGACGGGTAGCCTTTGCCCATGACCGATGTGTTGATGCGGCGCACCGCAGTTAGCCACCGGGTGGTCTCATTGCCGGCCTGCATGAGGGTTTTTAATGTCGATTGAACCTCTTCCGTTCCAAAGGGAATGGCGGCCGGCGGGACGCAGGGAAGTTCGTTGACGATGGGCAGCAGAGGCATCTTTTCCAGGGGCTTCAGGTTGCCGAAGATGCGAGGAAAATAGACACCCATAAAATAGCCCGTCGGGTCGTCAATAAGATCCTGATATTCATCAGCCTTCATGTACTCCTTTTCTACATACTGGTATTCCTGCTGTTTGGATACGCCCCGTCCGGGCCATTTGCAAAGTTTGAAATCCAGAATGTCCAACAGCTTGCCCGGAACAATGGTCGTGGGGGCGTTGTAGGCATCCGGGGTGAAGTCCTGACAATACTTCTCCCAGGCCTGGGTGAGGATGTCATAATCATACATCGCGTCATACATGCTGACGCCTGCGTATTGAACCGGAAAGAACCCGGCTGAAGGGCATATGGGAATACGCGCGGGGGTCTTCTGCAACTGGATGGCATCCTTGATTAGGGTGGCCCGTTCCCGATAGGCCGCCGCCGCATCAGCATTCGTAAATGGGATCTTGTCACCTGAAAGCCATTTTTCGAAGAGTGCCGCTTGTTTGCGGTCCGCGTCTGGAGATAGACTAAGGTATCGATCTTTCATGTCGGGGTCCTCCCATCGGTAATCAGCGACCACCAGCAGAGTTGGGGGTCGCTGATTTTTACTTTCGGATTCGTTCCCGGGTCTCGTCCCGTTGAGCCATTTCAGCCAGGCCGCCCGGGCCGAATTTTTTAATCTTGACGCCACCGGACAGCCTGGGAAAATCATCCATAATGCAAAGTTCGTCCGGTCGTTTAT
>JBAVYC010000099.1:0-2496 GCA_049698595.1 Desulfobacterales bacterium
GCCAAGTACCTACGATGTCGTCGAGGTCGCCATCCTCCCACTCGGTTGGTCGGTCCCTAACATATCCTGTGGCCCACCTGTGCACTCCACCAACATGCCGTACAAGGTCCCTCATTCGCCAGTCTGGACACGTCGGGATCGGGGCATCGAGTCCTGTCCGCGTCGCTGCGGCAGCCAGGAGCTGCCCTTCATGTTGAATTGCGTCAATGTGTTCAGTGATTTTCATATTAATCTCCTTTATCCTATACGGTTGAGGCAACCCCCTTATGCGGAGCTATCGGTATTGAATTGGTCTTCGGGGTTCGTCATTAAAAAGCTAATCCTTCCTTCAATAGACTTGCGGATGTTTTCTACAGACATGGTAAGCTCACCTTTCTGATAAAAGGTATTAAAGAATCAGTTAGGTCAAATGATTTTTTTGAAGGTATCCTACCATTTCTCAACTAATGTCAAGTGTTGATAAATTGCAGATACATAGATACAGATATGGTTTGAATGAACTACCTAAAAATTTTTTGCACTCAAAAACCTGCGCGACAATGAGCCATAGATGTGGATCTATCCTCACGGCACAGTTAAACAATCGAAATTAAACTGACAGTGTTAAGCCAGCGCCCCCATCAACATCCATGCTCCCCATAATATAAGCAAAAGCCCGGATATCCGACTCACCCATTGACCTCCTGGGGCCACCTTCTCCACTAAAACGAAGGCGGCGATAACGGCCATCCATAGCAGGCTCATTACCCCGGCAACAAACATTAGGCTCATGAGAGCCCAGCAACAGACCACGCAGTAGTTGCCGTTTCGCAGGCCCATGATAAAGGCGCCCCTGATGCCCTCCCTCCATTCGTTAAGAAGAAACCCCAAGGGGGACCGGCAGTGGGTTAGGCAGGCGTGCTTGAGGGGAGTAAACTGGAAAATTCCAGCCGCCAGGAGCAATACCCCGCCCAAGATAGGACTGGTGCTCACCATCATCGGGGAAAACAAAGCGGCTGAATGTAGGCCCCACTGTCCGAAGGTGGCCAAAGCGCTATACCAAGCCCAAGCCGACAAATAACCCAGTAAGAACATTCCCGTGGACACAACCGGCTCCTGTCGCTCGCAGCGCTTTCGATAGATTCTGGCAAACATGAGGACCGTAGGTGTGGCCGAGGGGACCATCATGGCCACCATCATTACCGTCCACATTATGAACATAAGGGAGAAATCCACCGCCCCCCAAGACTGCATTTGGGGCAGTGACATTTCCATGCTCATATCCAAATTCTTCATACCCCAGGCCAGGTAAAGCATATACATCCACGCCAACACTGATACTACCGCTATGCCGGAGATCACAATGATGCGGTCACGCTTAAATACTGCCTCAATCGGTGTCTTGGAATACATGACCTATATTTTAACGATATTACTACCCGAAGGCTGTTTAATAACCATAAGAACTCACATTTCGGCTATGGGGGGAGTGAATCCCATAATATATAAGAGATACCTTGTGTAATCTCCCTGAAGGCCGGAATTGGCCCGACATATGATCGGAAACTCCTTCAGGAACCCGGGTAGGTAAATGGTGAATAGAACCCGGTTTTCTCAGATACCTCTAAGTGAAGTCCATGATCGTTATAGCTTAACCGCTTGGATTTCGAAACCACCAAAGTTTCTCCAGGGGTTACACATAATGGATGATTGCTTATGTTGATCTCAGCATCGCCCTGACCGGCAAGGGCTTCAATCTCAGCTTCGGCCACGTCTGGAATCCGGAGGCTTCGACTTTTCCCTTCTGCGTGAAATTCAATCGGCACGCTTTTAACCCCCAATACCTGGTCGATAAAAGATGCTAACACCGCAGGATGTCCACCAGCTTGGCCGGCGAAAATTTGGGTAAGGCCGTCCTTCTGAGCCGCACTGGCTCTCTCGTCCAGATAAAGGGCGGCTTTCCAATTACCTTGCACCATATTCCCTGGACTGTGAACATAGAGTGCCACATTGAGCCTTTCTAACGCGATATCTCCAAAGCTGCCCTCATCTATGTGCCAGCCGAAAAGGGCCTTGCATTCCCCCGTGGTAGGCGGACTCAAAAAAATGCAGGGACAAGCGACATCACAGTTACAAGCCTCGAAGTAGGTTCCAGTCACCTTCCATTCCTGAGCCATAGTTATCCTCCTTTCTTTTTGGTGTTACCAATAAAAACATTACCATTTGCTCTAATATTTTATGCCCCCAATAGCACATACTTGTTCTGTCAGGAGCTGGGTAGGCACACTTTGAAAAGTTCTCCATTTACTTTTTACCTTATTTTGAGGGCAAAGCTTAAGGGAAACCTGAACCTATTTGATCGGGAATGATCGTTTCAAGATAGAAGGTAGATGCAAAGGAAAAGATTATTCCAGTTCAAAGTGAAAAGGCATTTTTATAGTGACACATAGTGGTATTATTTGTCAAGCTAAATTTTCGATTATTTTTTTATTGATTTCATCATAGAGGGATAGCTCT
>JBAVYC010000100.1:0-4737 GCA_049698595.1 Desulfobacterales bacterium
CGACGAGATTTTAATTGACAAAAAATCACATTCAAAATAGAAATTTTATTTAGATATTTTTTTTCTTCAGATTTTCCTTGGGTAATTCGGTAAAGATCAAAAGCAAAAATTAATAAAGGGGTTTCCGTGCGTCTCTCTTTTAGGGTAATGTTGGAATGGATGCTTTACCGGCCTCTACTCGTTATTTTTGCGACTGCAGCCGTTACCCTCTTTTTTGCATGGCAGCTGCCGGATCTTTCATTTAAAACCTCTATCTATGATCTCCAAATCGAAGACCTTCCCGAAACCGCCTATTATAATAACTTCAAAAAACTGTTTGGTTCCGACGAAATTATCAGGGTCGTTATCAAAAGTAACAACGTCTTCGATCCCGTCACCTTTCGTAAAATTGAGCAACTCGCCGAAACTGCCGCCGCAATCAAGGGAGTCAGGCGTGTTATCAGCCTTCCCGGCATAAAAAAGGCAGTTGATGTCTCCGGTGAATGGAGTTTGGAAAAATTTTCTGCTGTAATATCCCCTGCAGATCTATTCCAAAAAAACCTCATTTCAACCGACGGAAAGACCACTGCCCTGACACTAGTCCTCAATAACGATGCCGAACCTGAAGCGGTGATCCGGAGTGTCAGACAAATGATCGCCCTTGCGCCTAAAGACCTGATGCTCTACCAGACCGGGATGCCTCTTGTTTCAGAAGCGCTTGCCAAGTTTACCGAGAACGATTTTTTCCGTTTGCCGCCCATTACTTTTTTACTGATTGCCCTTATTTTCTTTTATCTGTTTCGCAAACCCCAATACATCCTTATTCCCCTCTCCTGTGTGGGACTGGCGCTGGTCTGGACCTTCGGTCTCATGGCTTTTCTCCAAATCCCGCTTTCAATGCTGACCATGATGGTTCCGGTTTTTCTCCTCGCTGTCGGGACGGCGCACTGTCTGCATATCTTCTCTGAGTATCTGTCCTGTATAAGGGCAGCGCAAACGCCCCTCGATGGGATCGTTAAGACTTTTTCCAACATTGGCCTGCCGTCTTTTCTGGCGGTTTTGACCACCATCATCGGTCTTGGATCTCTGCTGGTCAACCGGATCACAGTCATTCAGGAGTTTGCTGTTTTTGCATGCTTCGGTATGTTCAGCATCCTGGTCATCGTTCTGACCTTTCTTCCTGCCGCACTATCGTTTATGTCTTTACCCGCAAAGAGTCCAAAGAAGCGAATTGATGCCGGGGGCTTGTTTAACCGCTTCATTGATAGAATAGTTGATCTGAACTTAAATCATCAGAAAATTGTTTTGCCGGTTATCGGAGGCCTGGTGCTTATATGTCTCATCGGAATCTTTCGCATTCGGGTTGAGACCAATCCGGTTGGATATTTAAAAGAGGATACAGCGGTCAAGCGCAACTTCAAGGACATCTATCAGGATTTATCCGGAAGCTTTCCCATTAATGTCGTTATGGGCCAGTCGGCGGCCGACTTCTTCGAAAATCCTAAACACCTGGCAGAGATTGCCCGTCTTCAGGAGTTTCTGGATCAACTGCCCGGTGTCGACAAAACAGTGTCTTTTGCCGATTACCTGAAACTGGTCAATTATGTTCTCAACCGATTCGAAGCCGATTACTACCGCCTCCCCGAAGAGGCTTTTGAAGTCAGGATATTATTTAACAATTATGCAACCATACTGGGTGAAGATATGCTCACGCGGTTCATGAGTCCCGACTTCTCTAAAACGAACATTGTCCTGCTGACACATATCTCAAGCTCCCAAGGGTTTCTTCAGCTCCGCGATCAGACCCTCGCATTCGCCAAACAACACTTCTCGAAAGATTTGGAGTGGGAAGTGACCGGACTCGGAATGGTGATCGCTGCCAGCAGCCATCAGCTGACGATCGGGCAAATCAAAAGCCTGTCCATCACCTTGGTACTTGTTTTCGGGATTATGTTCATCCTCTTTTTATCCAGCAAAGTGGGCCTGATCGCCATTCTGCCCAATTTATTTCCAATTATTATTAATTTCGGAATTATGGGATGGCTCGGTATTGAGCTTTCCATGGTGACCAGTCTGATTGCCAGTATTGCCGTCGGACTGGCGGTGGACGACACCATCCACTATCTGGTCCGGTATAACCGGGAATTCAAGAAAGATCTGGATGACAAACGGGCCATCAGGGACACACTTCAGCATGTGGGCAGACCCATCACCTTTACGACCATTACCATTTGTGTGGGCTTTTCCATCTTACTATTTTCAAGCTTCAAGCCAACGGCCATATTCGGCGTTATGATGGTGATTACATCGCTCGCCGCCCTGGTTGGGGATTTGATCCTGCTGCCTTCTTTGATACAGCACGTTGAATTGGTGACGCTGTGGGATCTGATACAGTTGAAACTTGGCAAAGAGCCCCGTGAAGGAATTCCGCTTTTCAAAGGATTATCAAGCACCCAGGTCCACTATATCCTGATGGCCGGATCGCTTACGAAAATTGAAGCCGGCGAAATTCTTTTCCACAAGGGTGAGCCCAGCGATTCCATGTATACAATTATTTCCGGCGCAATGGATGTTTTTGATCTCGTCAGCAATGATGAATCCGGCCAAAAAATCGGCAACCGCGTACTGATCAACCAACTAAAAACCGGGGATCTGCTCGGTGAGATGGGGTTTTTACGTTCGGTGCCGCGCTCGGCGACTGTTATCGCAACGAAGCCCGTTGAACTTCTAAAAATTAATTGGAAGATGATTAAACGGCTGCAGTGGTTGTACCCTCCCACGGCTCACAAATTTTTTTTGAACCTAATGGGGATTACCTGCGACCGGCTCCAAAATCTGACCGAATGCTTTTCCGAGATAAAGATGCAGGATGATTCCGCGGAGTTGTGTAATAGATTAAATTTTTTTAAAATATTGGATACAGAAATCCAGCGTTCGCAAAGCTGTTGCACAAACTTGTCTCTTTGTTTAGTTAAGTTAAACTTCGAAGACGGCGCAGTCGCTTCGGACAATCTTACAAAAGATCGAATTTTTCACTCCCTGGGGGAAATCTTTTCCGAAGAGATCCGGAGCTGGGATACCCTGCATCGATATGAACATCAAACGTATGTTATTCTCATGCCGCAAACTTCTTTTAATGAAGCTCAAGATTATTGTAATCGATTGAAACGCATTTCAGAGAAAAATTATTCCGAAATCGATGGTATGTGCCTAAAATTAGCCTTTGGCCTGGCTGAGCTTACCCCCGGGAAAGAGGAAACCGGTGCCGAGCTGCTCGCCAAAGCGACATCCGTACTTCAACATGTAAGCTCCCAACCCGGAGAAGCCGGTTGTAGCGAAGCGTAAATCCCGCTTTCGGGGAATTGATGAAGCCAAGGGGTCAAGTCTGCTCTTGACTCTTATTCGGGTTTATATTAAAAAAAAGATATGGCTAGACCCTTGCGCATAGAGTATGCCGATGCATGGTATCACATCATGAATCGAGGTCGACGTAGTGAGTTAATATTTATCCACGAAAGAGATTATAGCGGGTTTATCGAGCTCCTCAAAGATACCTCAGAGATGTGGAATTTGCGCATTACCGCCTATTGTCTGATGCCGAGCCATTACCATATTCTGGTCCAAACCCCCGATGCTAACATTTCACGCTGCATGCGACATATCGATGGGGTTTACACTCAAAGATTTAACCGCTATCATCAGTGTGACGGCCCGTTGTTCCGCGGGCGTTATAAATCTATATTAATCGATGCAGACCAGTATTTGCTGCAATTAGTCCGCTATATTCATCGAAATCCCATTAAGGCCGGCTTAACGGATCAGCTGGACCGCTATGTGTGGAGCAGCCACATGGGATACATCTCCAAGGCTGAGAAATGGAATTGGCTGCATAAAAATTTCGTTCTTTCGATGCTGTCGAAAATCAAAGATGACCGGTTGGAAATTTATCGTCAGTTCGTTTCTGCGGAAGATGAGGAAGATATCAGCAAGGTATTTAAAAAGAAAAAGTGGCCGGCGATTTTAGGCTCAAGAGATTTTATCAACCTAATCAAAGGAAGATTCTTTCCGGAAAAAGCTGATGATGAAATTCCTCAGTCCAGAGAACTGGCGCCGGAGCCGGCTCAAATTAAAAAGGCGGTATGCCGACACTACCGCATTGTTGATGAAGATGAACTGCTGGTATCCAAGCGGGGGGTATTTAATGAGCCCCGTAACGTGTCGATTTATCTGAACCGACGGTTGAGAGGTGATAGTTTGAAACAGATCGCCGAGCAGTTTCAGGTGAAAAAATACAGTTCGGTGAGCAGTGTCATTGAACGAATGAAAGCAGCGATAGAAAATGATCGCAGGTTGCGTAGCCGGATTGAGAATCTAGTATCCGAGCTAAACAAGAGTCAAGAGCAGACTTGACCCCTTATTTACTTTTCTAATTTTTACCGGCAAAGTGATTTGATATTTAGCAGTTACTCGGAATAACTGGAAATAAAAGAACGGTTTTTTAAAGCCAGGTATAAAAAATGGAATGGCTCATCCGAAATGATGTTTCACTATTCGACGTGTTTTTTATCAAACTCGTCCCAGAATTCCTTTTCCGGGTCCTTCCATCCTTCCCCGAAGAATTTGTCAAAAAAAGGCATCATCCCGGCATACCATTTGAAATTATTTTTTCTCTTGTTTGGTCGAGAAATTAAAACATCTTCTACATACATGGAGATATCCACCATTTTATCTTTGGGTATATAAGCATCAGCGCCCCGT
>JBAVYC010000101.1:0-1857 GCA_049698595.1 Desulfobacterales bacterium
CAGCTGTTGCTCCATTGATTCTCGTAAGATATTGGCTACAATTTCAGCGCCCTTTTCTTTTTGAAAAAATGCCAGTAGTGCATGACTATCAAATAGGTATCCCGCTGTCATTCTGAAAAATCCTCTCTTCGTTCCATGAGCAATTCTTCAGATAGCGAAGGCGTTGAAGGGAGACAGCCCATAGCCTGTTCAATTGGATCTTTTGCAGGGGGAACAAGATAGATAACGTTCCCATATTCAAATATTTGAATTTCAGCCCCTGGCTGGATGCCATATTTTTTTCTTAATGAGGCGGGTATTACAATTTGCCCTTTGGCCAAGACTTTAGCACGTTTCATTTGGCACCCCTTTCTAAAGTTAAACATTTTTTTAAACCGTATAACCTTTGCATTGAAATGTCAAGGTCGTCCCGTCAAACGCAGCAATTCTAATTATGGCGTGATCGTCATCTTGATATTTCCGGGCCTAAATTAAATGAGAACTCCTGAGTTGCGGCAGCAGAATTTGCTATTCATGACAATATCTGATAATTTTACTTTAATTCTGCGAAAACTTTCGGAGTTAGATAACGACTGTGAAATATATGGGACTATCCATAGTGGCGCAGCAGATATAAGGAGGGAGCATATTTATGAATCAGATCATCCATCTCATTGCAGCAGCACGTCCCAATTTTATGAAGATCGCCCCGCTTTATCACGCCCTAAAAAAAGAATCGTGGGCCAAACCTGTCATCGTGCACACCGGACAGCACTACGACTTGAACATGTCGGACGTATTCTTCCAGGATCTCAATCTGCCGGCGCCCGGTATCCATCTCGGAGTCGGCAGCGGCACGCATGCCGAACAAACCGGCCAGGTGATGATTGCCTATGAAAAAGTGCTTGTGGAAGAGCGACCGGACTTGGTGATTGTTGTCGGTGACGTTAATTCGACCATTGCCTGTGCCCTCGCCGCCACAAAAGTCATATACAACTCAATCAACCCAATCAACTCAATCAACTCAATAAACCAGATGCGTCCCCTCGTGGGTCACCTCGAAGCGGGACTCAGGTCCAATGATCGCACCATGCCCGAAGAAATCAACCGTCTGGTCACAGATTCGATAGCTGACATTCTCTGGACACCATCACCGGATGGCGATGAAAACCTCTTAAGAGAAGGTGTGTTGCCGGAAAAGATTTGCTGCGTCGGCAATATTATGATCGACTCCCTGGAGATGCTGCGGGATAGGATTCAAAATGAGGCAGACGGTTGCGAACATGGTTTTGAGTCCGGAAACTACGGTGTCGTCACCCTGCACCGACCGTCAAATGTCGATGATCCGGAAACGCTAAGGCGTCTTAGCCGGACCCTGATAGAACTGTCTGACCAGCTGCCGATGGTGTTTCCGGTTCATCCGCGAACCCGTAAAAACATCGATAAAGCCGGGTTGGCTGGTGAGCTGGCCGAGGCTGCCAGTTTCAAACTGATCGAGCCCGTGAGTTATCGAAAATTTATGAATCTGGTGTTCAACTGCCGGCTTGCCATTACCGACTCCGGCGGTATTCAGGAGGAGACATCCTATCTTGGAATCCCCTGCCTGACGCTGAGACCGAATACCGAAAGGCCGGTCACGATAACACAGGGCACAAACAAGCTGTGCACTGTCGATGATCTTGCAGAAACGGTCAGTCAAATCCTGGCAGGTCCGGCCCGGATCCCATGTCGCATAGACCTCTGGGACGGTCACACCTCTGACCGCGTTGTCCGATCGATTAGAAATATCTTTAAGATTTGATAAGAACGACGCAAGAGAAATAAAAAGAAATTGGATTAACCGCGGACGGATGCAGATAGACGCCGACAACAAAGGGT
>JBAVYC010000102.1:0-1566 GCA_049698595.1 Desulfobacterales bacterium
CACCGCCGCAAATTTTTACAATAAAAAACAAATTTCCCAGGGATCGGGCCACCATCGCAAGGCCGAAGGCTGCAAACAGCAAAAAGATGACGTCGCCCAGCACGATTCCGCAAATCACGACCAGTGACGGCCGGAACCCTGACGCGAGTGCTCTGGCGATCGTGGCAAAAACTCCGGGTCCCGGGCTAGCTGCCAGAACGAGCATGGCCACTGAAAAACCAATGGCTGAATAAAATGTCAAAACGATCTCCTATGAATCGGCTTAGTTTTCAATGTCCATAATAATTCTAAGAGAACTTGTCTATTACCGTAACACCTGTACTTTTAAAATTATCCATATTGGTGAGTTCTCCTAACGACTCATCCAGACTTATGGTCTTTTGAATCAATTTTTCAGGCTGCAGTTTCCCGGCTTGAATCATTTCTATTAAAGCCCTATATTTATAGGCTTGCATGCCATGGCTTCCCAGAATTTCAAGTTCATTCGCTATGATTTTGTCCATCGGCACTGCAGGGTGGCAGTGGTCGGCCAGCATCAGTCCAACCTGAACATGCTTGCCGCGCTTTCTCAAATTGGCTATCGAATTAAAACAGGTAACCGGACTGCCGAGAGCATCGATAGAAACGTGGGCGCCGCCTTTGGTAATATCCCGTACACTTTCGGCCACATTTTTTACTGCGGCAGCGTTGACTGAGGCCACTGCGCCGATAGAGCGGGCAAAATCAAGCTTTTCATCCGTAATATCAACAGCGACAGCCTTTGCGCCCAACGCGTTGACAATCATAATCGCGGACAGTCCAACGCCGCCACAGCCATGCACGGCAACCCACTGTCCGGCAGAAACCTTACCCTGCGCCACAATTGCCCGAAAGGAGGTGGCGAAACGGCAACCCAAACTCGCCGCTGTGACATAATCAAGATCATCCGGCAAACGCACTAAATTTACATCTGCGTAATCAATCGCCACATATTCGGCAAAAGAACCCCAGTGTGTAAACCCGGGTTGGAATTGTCTGTCACAGACCTGGTGGTTGCCGGAGACACATTGAGGGCAGGCACCACATCCACAAACAAATGGAAGTGTCACCCTGTCACCGGCTTTCCACTTGACCACATCCTTGCCAACCGATACGACGACTCCGGCCAGTTCGTGCCCCGGGACATGGGGCAATGTGATATCGGAATCATGCCCCATCCATCCATGCCAGTCACTGCGGCAAAGCCCATTCGCTTTCACCTGTATGACGACACCGCTTTTTTGAGGGATTGGGTCCGCTAAATTTTGGACGGTTAGGGGTTTTGCGAACTCTTCATAAACTGCTGCTCTCATAATATATTTCCATATTAATAATACTATTGTTTTGAAATTTTCAGCGTCACGTCTTGGGGTAGCGCCAGTCCGGCGACAACCTGGATCGCCTTACAGACGGCTGCGGGCACGACGCAGGCTTCGCAACACCCCTTTTGAACCAGAACGGACCTTGAGATTTCCAGGATAATGCTCTCCTTTTTGGGGCTCAGTTCCTGATAAGCATCGATGGGGGTCTTCTCTTTGAAACGGGACG
>JBAVYC010000103.1:0-2254 GCA_049698595.1 Desulfobacterales bacterium
CCTCGTAAAGGCGCTCACTGCTTCCGCCATGGCTTTGTTTCAAGGATGCTTAAACAAGGTGAATCTTTCAAACATATCGCCGATCTTGTCGGCCACAAACACATTGCCACCACATTTATTTATACTAAGATCGATTTTAACTCGCTTGCCCAAGTCGCCTTGGAACTGCCGGAGGTGCAATATGAAACCTGTTAACTTCACCAGCAGCCTGGCCGATGAAATGACACATTTTGTCAAACTAAAGCAAAGTTGCGGTTCTGATTACCACGGCTCTGCCAAATTGCTGTTCAGATTTGACCAGCATCTCGTGGCGCTATTATTTAAAGACAAGGTGATGACGCAGCCAATTTTTCAAAATTATTTTGAAACCATCAATCACTTATGTAGCCGAGGATTCACAAATCACTACAGTGTATTACAGCAGTTTTCGGTTTGGCTCAGCCTGCATCAGAGCAACTCCTATGTCCTTGAAAGACGTCGGGCGCTTGACCGTTCTCATTCCAGACCCGCATATATTTTCACTGTTGATCAAATAAAAGCGATCCTTGACAATAGCGCCAGTTTTTCTAAAAAAGAAGAACTTATTCCCGGACTCTACCAAACTCTTTTCAGCCTGCTTTATAGCACTGGAATCCGGATCAGTGAAGCGCTCGGCTTGAGGCATGCCGATTATATCAACGATGAGAAGCTTATTGATATTCAAAAGGGTAAATTTCGTAAGCAAAGATATCTCGTGCTTAGTAACTCGGCAGCCAACCGGCTAAATGAATACATACAGCGCTACAAGTCCACATTGCCTATAGAAGAAGACTCGCCTTTGTTTGTCAACATGCGCACAAAACCCCTGACCTACAATAACGCATACGGCGCCTTTATCAAAACACTTAATAAATCAGGCATTACCAAAAACCATAGCGGCCCCAGGCTACATGATTTTCGTCATAGTTTTGCAGTCCACCGTCTGTTGCAATGGTATCAAACCGAAGCCGATATCAATGCTAAGTTACCCTTTTTGAGTACCTATATGGGCCATGTGGACATTACCTCAACTCAGGTTTACCTACAGGCAGCCAACGAACTCTTACAAGCCGGATGTGACCGTTTCTACAATTTTTTCATCAATCATATTAAATAATTAAGGAGGTATCTGATGAAACGAAAAATATATCTTTCACATTATATTCGTTTATTTCTTATTCAGTTCCTCTCAAATGAAAGAGGGCTTAGTGAAAATACAATTCTGGCATACAGGGATGCATTGAAGTTGCTGCTTAAGTATTGTGCTGAATATTTGAAGATAAAAATAGATAAGTTGCCGTGCGATCGCATTGATGATGAAATTGTTCGTAAATTCCTGGACTATCTGCAACAGCAGCGAGGTTGTACGGCCAGTACTCGCAATGCACGACTTGCCGCGTTGAAAACATTTTTCTATTATTTGGGACTGGAAGTTCCGCAGTGCCTTGATAATAGCCAAAGAATCAGTGCTATCGCTCCAAAGAAAACACCTCATAAAATGGTTGATTATCTGGATCCTGACGAGCTTAAGGCCATTATGGACAGCATTGATGCTGCCAGTCGTAATGGCATCCGTGATAAGGCGCTGCTTCTGCTCATGCACAATACAGGCGCCAGGGTTCAAGAAATAGTTGATATAAAGCTCGATGATCTGCGTCTTGACGCAGCCAGTCAGGTTAAGCTTACCGGAAAGGGGAAAAAACAGCGGGCAATTCCCTTATGGCAAGACACCATTGAAGCAGTTAAAGCCTATATATCAGCGAGAAAACCAAAACAGCAAGATGAAAATCATCTGTTCCTTAATGATAGAGGTGAAAGCATCACACGATTTGGTATTAGATATATCATTAAAAAGTATACCGACAAGGCTATAAAAAAACAGCCTTCGTTGAAACAAAAACAGGTCAGTCCCCATACACTCCGGCATACTACAGCCATGCATCTACTACAGGCGGGTAATGAACTGAATGTTGTCAGGCTCTGGCTCGGGCATGCAAGTTTAAATACCACTCATATGTATGTTGAAATCAACATGGAGATGAAAAAAGAGATATTATCAAAAACTCAACCACCAAAATTGAAGCAGGAAGTAAAAAAATGGCAAAAGCCGAAAATACTCGAATGGCTCGATGAACTATGTGAACAGGTTGAATTATGTGAAGTATAATTTAAGGGGATAGGCTATCTTGGAGCAGAAGGAAGGGGGACTCAACATAATGGATTAGTGCACATAACA
>JBAVYC010000104.1:0-2075 GCA_049698595.1 Desulfobacterales bacterium
CTTTTTTAGCGGTCGAAAATTTGTTCATGTCAATATCAAGAGAATCTTCGGCATGCAGCAACGGCGGAAATAAGACAATCAAGACGGTCAGCATCTTCACCAAAGTTTTCATTGTTTGCCTCCTATGATTGGGAAACTGATTTACGATGATCATTTTTTTGGGAAAAATTTATGTCACGGTAATTGCGAATCGAAGCGCTAAGTTTTCACGATCCAGGGTTCGCATGTATCTACCACTATGTTCGTGATTAAAACGACAGGCGCGCTCGTAGGCCGAAGACCCAGATACTATTTTCTTCTGGATTGAGTGCCGGATCGATCAGGAATTGGACGTCCGGTGTGATGGAGAATTCCTTGGCCACCTGCAAGCGGTAATAGACTTCCATCGTATACTGATCATCCAGACCGGAGCCGAAGAGGGCATCGTTGGGTCGACCCCAGTTGACGCCGAATCCAAGCAGATGGCCGAAGCCGGGAGCCCCGATGCCGTTCGGAGCAAACGCGCCCCCGATGCTGACAGATCTCTCCAGGAGACTGCCGCCGTCTTCCGCAAATCCGCCCCTGGTGAACATCAGCCATTTGTCGCGGAAAGTATGCGAAAAAGACAAAAACGCACCCCAGCCGTCTTCTACGTCGAGATCATCCCGCTTATCCGAATGCCACAAGGTGAGGTGGAGGTTGTCGAGATAATACTGCTCCCTGGCGGAGGTGACCCAGCCGATTTCGACGTGCGTGAAGTACTCGTGATCGTTGAAAAATGTGTTAAATCCATCAAACGGATCGTTGGGATCGGAGTTCAGGTCTTCCAGACCGGCCATGAGGTAGACGCTGTCCGTCAGCCATCCGCCAGCCCCAAAGCCCAGTGCGGCATCGTCCGGCAGGTCCATGGTCGCCGCCCCGATACTGAATACAAAGTTATAAAAGTCCGTCCAGGGGCTGGTGAGAGCATAGACATCGACCCAGTCCGTAACGTCGAGAAATCCGGCAGCAAATCCGAAGCCATTCTGCCACTCCTGATTCCAGTACAAATTGGTCAGGTGCAATCCCCCCTCATTCCCAAAGGGTATCCCAATAGATCCAGCGTAGCCAAGATTTTCCGAAGCAAACGTTTGGGGTAGGTTGTCTGTGTAGCGATGACGGTGTTCCGCCAGGTAGACCAGCGTGCCGGTTGAATTTGAATCTTCAGCGCGCCCCAGGAGCTGCCAAAAACCGGAAAAGCGTAATACGGCACTGGCGGCATCATCATCTGTTCCCGGCAGGCTATCACTGGCTTTCAGAAAAATCGGATAATAGTCAAGTGCATAAGCATAACCATACTTTTCTTGAATCCGGTCTTTCCAATCATAATAGGGTTTCAGAAACTCGAACTCATAGAGTGTATCCGTATCAACGCGTTCCCCTTCGATCTGGTTTGGAACCGTATCCGGCCCCCCGAACTTTGGCCGTTGCGCGTCCGTTGACGGTTCGGATGACTGGGCGAAACCCGGGTGTACCGACACCAGGACAAGCAGCATAACAAGCAACCAACTGGACAATTTTTTCCAATAGTATCGGGTGGTTTTAACTCTTTTCATAGCGTCTCCCATATAGCCCGCGTTCTAAAAAGCTTAATTTGTTTTTTAACGTTATCCAGCCTTTGATTCAATTGCCCGATTTCATGTTGGAATTATTTCAAGATTGCCCGGGCATTTACTGGTTGTACCGGGCGATTGTTTGGGTGGTGCATTATTTGAGTAAATGTGTCGATTTGTTGTTTAGAAGTGGAACTGTTTCAGTTCAAATTCATTCCCATCGACAATGATAGTGCTACCCGGGTCATAATTCACCTGGATCGTGTGGCCGTTGTTCAAAATCTCATTCCCACCGGATTTGTAATTTATTTTTATAGGCGGCAAATCACTTTCGATCATTTCAGTTAAATTTACCGGAGATTGGTTTTTTCCCTTTGAGCATAAAAAAAATTTTGGGTCTAATTCTCCCCAATGCTCGGGTCCTTCATGGCCCGAATAACCCCAGTGGGCTGTCTCTCCGGCAAAAACAGTTGGTATCAGATAGAGTCCAAAAATTATCAAAGC
>JBAVYC010000105.1:0-3025 GCA_049698595.1 Desulfobacterales bacterium
GCGCTAAAAATTGCCCTCCAATTGAACGATGAATAGGAAAACCGAACAATCGGATTAAAGCTGACGGATAAAGCCATGCCGATTTTACGTTTTGTAGGTATGTTATATTGGAAATGGGGTCAGACCACGGTGAATGCCTGACAATTAAGGATGTATGCTAAAAATCGGACCGTTTTTTGAGCTTAACGCGGTGTTTTGGACAGTAAAAAGGGCATTCTAAGGCCTAAAGACAGCCTTGTTTCTGATCTCATGCCTTAGTTGGCAATGTTCTACCTTGGCCTCAATCTCTACGCTGTTGAGGTTGAGGGTATCAGTGTTCAGATGTCAGGAGTTGATTTTCCCTTTCCTGAAACCAGCATCGGGTAGCAGGCACTGCTTTTTTTGATGTGTTCATCTATTCCATGAATTAATAAATGGGGAGTACTCGGATTTGGGGTGAAGATCTTCCCGAACCGGCGAGAAAATTTCAATGACCACCGAATCTTTAATGGCATACGTTCCGTGTTTTGCGTTACCGGGAATGCACCAACTGTCCCCCGGGCTGCAGTCGTAAACCTGGTCGTCAATGAACAGTCGCGTCCTACCGGTCACCAGATACCCGGTCTGCTCATGAGGGTGTTTGTGAGTTGGAATTCGAGTCCCCTTTAACATTTTTAATTCGGCCATCAAAGTATGTTGGCCGTAAACTAAGGTTTTTTGTTTGATACCTTCTATATTGGATCGGTAACCTTCCCTGCTATTTTTATTGAACATGGGCATTATCCTTGCGCCTTCCCAACTTCCTGTTTGCTTCAAGCTCCCGGGCATATCATCCAGAAAGATAGGAAGTTATTTTTATCTTGCATCAGTATGTCGTGTGCGGCCTTTATGTCTTATATATTGCGATTCAAAACATATGTCTGCTTAATATCATGTCAAATTAAATCTCTGATTACTCCAACAAATCTGGAATTTTGAAGAGCCACAAAAACTTGTGTTATCATTAATCTCAGTTCTGAGGATAGAGTTCCATCTTTCTGCTATCTTGCATCTAATAGTTAGCCAAAATGTGATGATATTACCTGCATGAAGTTATAGCATAGCCATGGCGGTGTCAATTTGTCCGTGTGAGTCTGTGTGGGTCTGTGGCTAATATTTAATATTCCCGGCTCGTCCGGGTACAGGTGTGCAACATGAAATATTGGCTGACAATAATGCTGATGATCATTCTGGTGGCCTGCGCAGCCCATCCAAACAAGACTGCCCTTACAAGTAGTTCCGCTGCACCGGGGACTTCGAAAAAGATGGATAAGTCTTCTGGTCAACTTATTAAATCTCCCCATGGGTATGTGATCAATGGTCCAAGCGGAAGGTTTGGCGGTTTTTTGGGAGACTGCTCCAGTGATGAAAATTTTCAATATTACTGGATGTGCCTGGATGAAAACGCGGCTAACACCTTATCGTCTGTGTGCTTCTGTGTGCTTCTGTGGCTAATCTTTGTATTGCGCCCCCTGCACGATCGTTTGTACTTAGTTGAGGTTATAAATAGTCAATCGGTTCAAGCCCCTTGCGTCTTCGCAAAGCTTCTAAAAGACCCACCGTTCCCGTCATCATATTGTCTCCCCAGGGGGCGCCGAATGCGATCTGCAACTTCGATGGTTCCACCAGCCGTCTTTTGGGACCGGTGGCAATGATAATATCAACGGCCTGAAAGCCCACGGCCTTGCGCAGATACGCGCCATGCCCCCCCTCTGCCAGCACCCGGCGATGCTCCAGGCTCCCATCGCACAACACCACAATTAAATCTTCGAGGCGTTCAAGGGTGATATCCTGGGTATGGTATTCAAAAAAACCGGCAATTTCATTCCCCAGCATGGCGGCACCGACCGTGTGTGAGGTGGCCACATCCAGAATCACGATTCGATCCCGGTTATGTGCCAGAATATCCATGGATCCACCGAGAATGGCCGCCATGCCACTGTCCATGACATAAATCTCTTCCGTGGCAATGGCGTCGGCACTTTCGGCGATAGATCTCAAACGATTCATCACAACGGGAACCTCATCGCTTTTATAAAGCAGAAAATGAGGCTGCGGATTCCCCTCGAGGCGGGCTTTAAACAGGTTATGGCGAAAATCCAGGTGGGAAACACCCGCCGGCGCCACGCCATGGTCCTGGGCACAGATAACTACGGCATCAAAAGAAAAAGGAACGCCGAAGCTCTCCACTATCTGTCGCAGTCGTCCAGGATCAAGATCGCACAGTACCAGGGAAGAATATTTTTTATCCCCACACATAGTTTCTGCTTTTTCATCTTCAACGATGTCGATCCCCCAGGAACGAACCGTTTCCGGATTGTGGTGAAGCGAGGCGGCGGCCGATACGGACATGACGACCGCAGCTTCTTTTGCGCGCTGCTTCAAAATTTGGGTAATGGGCCCGCCTCCCATTTCACAGCCTGTAATCACCAGATTACCGGGCAATTCCGCTGCTTTTTCTGCCAAGTATCTCACTGGAGACCTCACCACGGCCTTATAATGAAGGTCGGTATTTGTGTCATACCAGAGCACATCCATGGTCCCGGCCCCAATGTCCACCATTAAAAATCGACTCATGCAATACTCCTTAAATTCAGATGTCGTTGACTGGTTGATTAGTTGATGGGTTAAGTGGTTGTAAATATGGATTTATCCCATATTTGCAAAATAATTGGAAACTTCATGCTTTAACAATCGTAATTTTCTATAATTAACGTCTCGGAATTTCTACAACTTATTGGAATTATCGTGATTTTTGTGGCCATTTTCTTTTATAAGCCACAATTCTATTGTTCCAATATTCCAATCGCACGACCTTGTCGTTAGACTCTGAGGCTCTCGAAGGGAGGCTCTCGACAGGTTGGCGCGAAGCCCCTAAGTTCCCTAATCAACCAGTAAACTATTCAACGAGGTCTGAGCTGTCCGGGTTTTTCAACCCTGAACGTTGAACCCTGAACCGCTCAACCTAGGACGGACAAAACACATCAAGCCAGTGGCAACCGCCGCC
>JBAVYC010000106.1:0-2472 GCA_049698595.1 Desulfobacterales bacterium
GTCACATCTTCTTGACAGGCAAAGCAGGCACCGGAAAAACCACTTTTTTACATAAATTGAAAGAAAATACTGCCAAACGGATGATCATCACCGCCCCAACCGGAGTTGCGGCCATTAATGCCGGCGGCGTCACCCTCCACTCCTTTTTCCAGCTGCCCTTTGGCCCATTTATTCCAGGCAGCGAGGCCTCTGAACAGAGCCGGCAGCGCTTGTACAGATTCAGCCAAGAAAAAAAACGGATTATCAAAAGCCTCGATTTGCTGGTAATTGACGAGATCAGCATGGTACGGGCCGACTTGCTTGATTCCGTGGATGCGGTCCTGCGCCGGCACCGTCGCAATGATCTGCCTTTTGGTGGCGTGCAGTTGCTCATGATCGGGGATCTGCACCAGCTTTCTCCAGTGGCCAAGCAGGATGATTGGCAGCTCTTAAAGCAATATTATGATTCAGTCTATTTTTTCAGTAGCCATGCCCTTGACCAGGTCGAACTGGTTACCATCGAATTAAAGCACATCTACCGTCAGTCCGATGCTCACTTTATCCAATTGCTAAATCGGGTCCGGGACAATCGGCTTGATACAGCCTCCATTGCGGAATTAAATCAGCGCTACATTGAAAATTTTGCCCCGGAAAAAGACCAAGGCTATATTACCCTGACCACCCACAACAACAATGCAGATACAATTAACACCGGCAGGCTTAGGGCATTGAAGGGCAAAGACTATTCTTTCGACGCCGAAGTTTCAGGAGATTTTCCCGAGCACACCTATCCAACCCCGTTCACCCTGGTACTCAAAGAAGGGGCCCAGGTCATGTTTCTGCGCAATGATAATTCCATGGAAAAGCGTTATTTCAATGGCAAAATCGGCAAAATAAAAACCATCACGGGTCGGAAAATCAGGATTACCTGCCCCGGCGAATCCGAAGACATTATCGTAGAAGCCGTTGAATGGGAAAACATAAAATATAAGGTTGATGAAGAAAACAAGGAAATCCAAGAAGATATCATCGGCAAATTCCAACAATTTCCCCTGAAACTAGCCTGGGCCATCACCATCCATAAAAGCCAGGGCTTGACTTTTGACAAGGCAGTTATTGATGCCGAATCCGCTTTTGCCCATGGACAGGTTTACGTGGCGTTAAGCCGTTGTAAAACTTTTGACGGCATGGTGCTCAGTACACCGATTCCATCCCGGGGCATTGCAACAGATGCGTCGGTCCTAGATTTTGTTGAAAAGGCCAGGCAGAACCAGCCCTCTGAGAACCGGCTTCAGGCCGCCAAAGTATTCTACCAGCAGCAATTGCTGCTGGCGTGTTTTGATTTTCAATTGCTGCACAACCGTCTCGACTATTTTGCCCGGCTTTTGGCGGGCAATACCGGTCTGGTTCAGATCTCCGGTGGGTCTGATATGGCCCGGCTGCGGGAAATGGCGGAGAAACAGGTTTTTACGGTCAGTGAGAAATTCAAACAGCAATTGCGAACCATTTTTGTACAACAAACCCTACCCGAATCCGATGACTACATTTTGGAACGAATCGGCAAAGCGTCTGCATGGTTTCAGGATAAGTTTTCTTTGATTTTTGATGATCTTGTGCAAAAGTTCCGGATGGAAACGGATAACAAGGAAGTTGGCAAAAAAGTCGGTAATGCTCTGAACAATCTCAAACAGGAGATTTTTGTGAAACTTGCCGGGATAAAATCCTGTGAGAAGGGGTTTTCTCCCCCGCATTATTTACGCGCCATATCAAAGGCTGAGGTCGAATTTCTCCCTGGAAAAGAGAAAAAATACCAGACCCCGGATTACAGCGAGTCCGACATTGAACACCCACAATTGTTTCAGCGTCTAAAAGACTGGCGTTCTCGTATGGCCAAAGATCGAGGCCTTGCCCATTTCCAGATCCTCCATCAGCGGGTATTGATTCAGATCGTCGTTAATTTGCCTGACAATCGAACGGATCTTAAAAAAATCAAAGGTGTGGGCAAAAAAACCCTTGAGAAATATGGTAAAGACATTCTGGCAGAGGTGGCTGGTTATCGCAAAAAACACGGGATAGACAAAGTGAATCTGGGCTTACCCAAGCCGCCAATAGCTCCCTGAAAGTAGTCAAACAAAAGCTGGCTGACCCTTATTCCGATGGTGACACCAAGCTGGTTGTAGTCCACCGGAAGCGCTTGACATCAAAATAAATCCCAAGCCGGTTCTAATCCTTCAATTGATTTGACACCGGTCCCGGTCATTTATTCCGATTATTTCGTATTCAATTTCTATTGACGGTTATGAAACGATGTGCGAAATAGATACTTGAAAAGCTGTGACATCGCTCGGCAGCCATGGGAATTATCAACGTATCCGAATTTGAACACCATAATTAAAAGCATTTAAGGGAGGTTAGAATGCATGCAGGATATATGGGAAAAATTTTACGTGTCGATTTAACGTCTGAAGCCATTACCGTCGAGGAGCCGTCGCC
>JBAVYC010000107.1:0-4410 GCA_049698595.1 Desulfobacterales bacterium
TGGAGTTGGTTCTATCCTTGGCCACTTTGCATTTTGTAGGTTGGGTTGAGCCTACTCCAGGCTTTGTTGGGTTTCGTTGCACTCAACCCAACCTACATTTTGCCGGTGTTATTGCGAATTGCGAAACACAACAACGGCCGATTTAGGAACCGAGCCCCAAAAGTTTCTTTTTCGATCAGACTAGCCGCTTTGGCCGGCCAGCGGCGATGCTCGAGTGAAACATTGTGAGTAGCATTAGGCCGCAGAAATCGCAAAAGACAAAAATCGAGATAGTTCGAGATCTCACCCTTTTTTATTTAATTCATGCGCCAGGCGCACAAAATAATCAATGGCCTCCGGGTTTCCCATGGAATCGATATTAACGGCTTTTTCCACTGGGATACCCGACAAAATTTTCTTGACCGGCACTTCGAGTTTTTTGGCGTTCAGAGTACGGGGAACCTCCGGGATGGCATAAATTTCATCCGGCACATGGCGCGGAGATAATGCCGTCCGGATTTTATCATTGATCGATTTTTTAAGGCTATCGTCCAGCTCGACACCCTCTGTCAATACAACAAATAATGGCATCACGTATTGTCCGGCCGGCGTTTCAAACCCGAACACAAGGCTGTCCGCAACCTCCGCCAGCTCTTCCACGGCGGCATAGATTTCACTGCTGCCCATCCTCACGCCGAAACGATTGATGGTGGAATCGGAGCGGCCAAGAATGACACCACTTCCGCGGGAAGTAATTTTAAGCCAGTCACCGTGCCGCCAAACTCCGGGATACATGTCAAAATAGCACTCATTGTAGCGGGTGTTTTCAGGATCGTTCCAGAGATACAATGGCATGGAGGGCATGGGTTCGGTGATAACGAGTTCACCGACCTCGTCGATGAGAGAATTGCCGTCTTCATCATAGGCCCGGACGCTGACTCCCAGACAGCGGCACTGAAGCTCCCCGGCGCGAACCGGCAACAGCGGATTGCATCCCAGAAACGCCGTGCAGGGATCCGTACCGCCGCTCACAGACCCCAACAGGATGTCTTTTTTGACGTGATCGTACACCCAACCAAACCCTTCCGGAGAAAGCGGTGAGCCGGTGGAACCGATTGCTTTTAGAGCATTCAAATTGTAAGGTCCACCCGGCTCCATGCCGGCGTTCAT
The DNA here is from genome assembly GCA_049698595.1 of Desulfobacterales bacterium. Classification (GTDB taxonomy): domain Bacteria; phylum Desulfobacterota; class Desulfobacteria; order Desulfobacterales; family JAFDCJ01; genus JAFDCJ01. Next base: position 1,150 of record JBAVYC010000107.1, read on the forward strand.
GCAGGACATCAAATAGGCGGCGCTGGTGCCGAAAACGGTCATTGCAGAATGCTCCGCAAGCTGCCAGAGCACTTCCATATCAGGATAACCGGGGCTTCCGTCATACAGAATCGGTGTCGCCCCCACGAGCAGACTGCTCTGAAGAACATTCCACATCACCCAGCCGGTAGTACTGAACCAAAAAAACCGGTCTCCGGGATGAACATCCATGTGAAGGCTTGTAAATTTCATCAACTCCAGCAAAATGCCGCCGTGTCCGTGCACAAGGCCTTTTGGCAAACCGGTAGTCCCTGAAGAATAGACCACCCAGAGCGGATGATCAAAGGGTACCTGCTCAAAAAACAGTTCACCGCCTTCGATCAACAGATCGTCCCACATCAGGATGCCGTCCATCTCGCCGGGTCCCGCATCCAACTGCAAATAGGGAATCAGAACAGTGTTTTCCAGGGACAATAAAGATTGCTGCAGTTCTGATATGGCCGTCAGACAATCAAAGCTTTTGCCGCCATACTGGTATCCATCCACGGTAAGAAGCACTTTTGGCTCTATCTGTTTGAAACGGTCGATGACACTGCGGGTCCCAAAGTCCGGCGAACAGCTCGACCAGGTCGCACCGATGGCGGCACAGGCTAGAAATGCGATAATGGCTTCCGGAATATTGGGAATATAAGCGACAACCCGATCGCCCCGCTTAACGCCCATGTTGCCCAGGGAAGTCCTCACCGCAGCAACCTTGCGGTAAAGTTCATCCCAGGAAATTTCCGCCAACGGTCGAATCTCGGATTGAAACATCAATGCCGCACGGTCCGAGGTCATGTGGCGAAACACGTGCTCGGCATAGTTAAGCTCGGAGCCCACGAACCATTCCGCCCCCGGCATCTTTCGTTCGGACAGCACACAGCTGAATGGCTTTGATGCCTTAATTTCAAAGAATTCCCACAAAGACTGCCAGAAGTCTTCGATCTCCGTCACCGACCAGTGCCACAGACTGTTATAATCATTAAAACTCAGACCTTTTTGCGTTTTGAGCCAGTTGATATATTTGGTGGTGATGGCCTGTTTTTTTATTTCGTCTGAGGGTTCCCAAAGAACCGTGCCCTCGCTGACCGATTGTGCTGTCATATTTTCCTCCGAATCAGATAAATGGTAGCCGATCAGCTGCCGGGACACAGAGAAAAGATATCTGGATAACCCGCAGTTCGATATTCGGATACCAGAGACCCTGTAACATTTTATTATTTGACAATCAAGCGCCATTGTTTCTATATTCTACTGAATGAAATCAACCAATTGGAGAGCATACCATGAATCAACCCATCATAATTTTAGGTATCGGAGAATTAGGCGGTGTTTTTGCCAAGGCATTTTTGCGAAATGGTCATCCGGTTTGCCCGATAACAAGAAGCACGAATATATCCGACCTGATCGACAGTATACCGCAACCCGAGCTTGTGCTTGTAGCGGTTGCCGAAAAAGATTTCAAAGCTGTCATGACGACCATCCCGGCCGCATGGCGCAATTGCATCGGCTTACTTCAAAACGAACTGCTCCCCCGGGACTGGGCGGCTTATGATATCATCAACCCTACGATCGTATCCGTCTGGTTTGAAAAAAAGAAAGGACGGGAGTACAAGGTGCTGATCCCTTCCCGTGTTCACGGCCCGAAAGCCGGACTCATCGCTGAATCACTGGGAGGTATCGAGATCCCCTGTAATATATTACCCAGCCAAGATGAGTTACTTTATGAGCTGGTGTTTAAAAATGTGTTTGTGCTGACCATCAATATTGCCGGGCTGGTTTTGGATGCAGGCACCACAACCGAAACGCTCTGGACACAACACAATGAATTCGCACGGTCCATCGCAGATGAAGTCATCGATGTCCAGGAGTGGTCAACCGAGGCGACCTTCCAGCGCAAGAGACTGATTGACGGCCTGGCAGAGGGCGTTTACGGCGATCCGCAACACAAATGCAAGGGCCGCGCCGCCCAGGGCCGTCTGACACGCGTGCTCGACATCGCCGACGAGGCCGGCCTTGAAATACCTCGGATAAGAGACATCCGGGCGCGCCTGAAGCTATAGGCAAAAACCATTTTATTTTTCTTGACAAAGCAGATATCAATTTAATATCGATGGGCTGTTCACCAAATCCTGTTAAAAATCTGCCACCCCAAGCGCCATAGACTGTAAAATATACGTTTGCGATGAAAAGCGATTCAACATCCGCGTCGGAAATATTCAGCTATGCTCCAGGTTAATAATCTCGAAGTCGTCTACAACGATATTATTCTGGTCTTAAGGGGCATCTCCCTGGAAGTCCCTGACGGCAGCATCATCACCTTTCTCGGCTCCAACGGTGCCGGCAAGTCCACTACGCTGAGGGCCATTTCCGGACTCTTGGACTATGAAGACGGTGAAATCAAAAAAGGCACCGTCGAGTTTAACGGACAGCTTACCAATAAGCTCGATCCGCAAGAGATCGTGCGCCTCGGCATCACCCAGGTGCCCGAAGGCCGGCGCATTTTTGCCGAGTTGACTGTGGATGAGAACATTCGGGTCGGGGCCCATACCCGCACGGGCGCCAAAAACGAAATTGAGCGGGACTACGAGATGGTACTTTCCTATTTCCCCGCTTTGCGCGCACGCTTAAAGATTCAGGCCGGATATATCAGCGGCGGTGAGCAGCAGATGCTGGCTATTGCCCGGGCGCTGATGGCCCGTCCCGCCCTGATGATGCTGGATGAGCCTTCCCTGGGACTCGCCCCTCTTTTAGTTGCCGAAATCTTTGAAATCATCAAAAGAATCAACCAGGAAGAAAAGGTGTCCATTCTGCTCGTCGAACAAAATGCCCTCATGGCCCTTGCGGTGTCCGAATACGGATATATCATGGAAAACGGCAAGATTGTAATGGACGGCCCCAGCAACAAACTTATTGAGAATGAGGATGTCAAGGAATTTTATCTCGGCATCAAAGAAGATGAACAGCGCAAGAGCTTCGCCGATATCAAGCACTACAAACGAAGAAAACGCTGGCTTTCTTGAAGCGCATGAAAAACAAATCTTGGCGTTGACAATTTTCAGCAAATGAGTCTACTGGACATCCAAAATATCACCCTTAATTTCGGCGGCATCACAGCCTTGAGCGAGGTATCCCTGTCCGTGCAAAAGGGTGAACTCTATGCCATCATCGGTCCCAACGGGGCCGGCAAAACATCACTTTTGAACTGCATCAGCGGCTTCTATAAACCGCAGAGCGGAACAA
>JBAVYC010000108.1:0-3486 GCA_049698595.1 Desulfobacterales bacterium
CCATCAGCCGAATTAAAACGATCCCAATCTAGAAATATACAATAAGTAACGCGAACGTCATCAGCAGCCAGTTAGGTCTGGTCGATAGCACGACTAAAGACACCAATGGAAAAATAATTTCGGCAAATAAAATCAAGGAGGTAGGAATGGCATTTAATCTGAGAAACCGACATTTTTTGAAGCTTCTGGATTTTAGTCCACAGGAAATCAAATTTCTGTTGGACCTTTCCCTGGACCTTAAAAAGGCTAAATACGCCGGTCTTGAGCAACCGCGGCTAACGGGCAAAAATATCGCCCTGATATTTGAAAAAGCGTCGACCCGGACCCGCTGTGCCTTTGAGACCGCTTCCTATGATCAGGGTGCCCATGTGACCTATCTGGGTCCCTCGGGTTCTCAAATGGGAACTAAGGAATCCATGAAAGATACGGCCCGGGTGCTGGGCCGCATGTACGACGGCATCGAATACCGCGGTTTTGGCCAGGATATCGTCGAAGAACTAGCAAAACACGCTGGTGTGCCGGTCTGGAACGGATTGACCAACGAGTACCATCCGACCCAGGTGCTGGCTGATTTTTTGACCATGATGGAGCATTGTGACAAGCCATTGCGCCAGGTTTCGTTTGCCTATCTGGGTGATGCCAGGAACAACATGGGGAATTCTCTGCTGGTAGGGGCGGCCAAAATGGGCATGGATTTTCGATCCGTGGCCCCCAAAAGCGTCCATCCGGACAAACAGCTTGTGACCCTGGCAAAAAAGATCGCTAAAGATACAGGCGCCAAAATTACCATCACCGACAACCTGGAGAGCGGCGTCAAGGGCTGCGATTTTCTCTACACCGATGTGTGGGTATCCATGGGTGAACCCGAAAAGGTTTGGCAGGAAAGAATCGAACTGCTCAAACCCTATCAGGTCAATGCGGCGGCCATGGCAAAAACCGGCAATCCGGATGTGAAATTTTTGCACTGCCTACCGGCGTTTCACAATCGTGAGACAGTTGTCGGTGAAGATGTTTATCAGAAGTTCGGCCTGGAGGCCATGGAAGTCACCGAGGACGTCTTTGAGTCTCCGGCATCCATCGTGTGGGACGAAGCCGAAAACAGGATTCATACGATTAAAGCCGTAATGGTCGCCACCCTGGGCTGCTGAAGCATGAGCGAGCAATGGTGAACATCACATTTTATTACCATTTGAGGAGATTTTAGAGATGGCAGACAAACCGATTATGCTGGTCGCCTTTGGCGGCAACGCCCTGATTCAGAGCGGTCAGAAAGGAACGGCGGAGGAGCAGTTTGAGAACCTCAAACTGACCATGCGCCAGATTGCCAAACTTTCCAAAAAATATAAGATCGTTATCACCCACGGCAACGGACCCCAAGTGGGCAACCTGCTTTTGCAGCAGGAAAGCTGCGATGCGGTTCCCAAAATGCCCCTCGAAATCATCGGAGCGATGACCCAAGGTCAGATCGGCTACATGATCGAGTCCTCCCTTGACACCGCCTTCATGGAAATGGGGCAAAGCGATCAGCAGCACTTTGTAACCCTGATCACCTACGTCGTCGTCGACGAAAACGACCCGGGATTCAAGAATCCCACCAAACCCATCGGCCCATTTTACACCGCCGAAGAAGCCAAAGGCCTGACCTATACGCTAGCCAAAACGGACAAAGGGCTGCGCCGGGTGGTGGCGTCCCCGAAACCGCTGACGATTGTGGAGCACCGCGAGATCAAAAAGCTGATCGAGATGGATTTCATCGTGATCTGCTGCGGTGGCGGCGGGATCCCGGTCGTTCGCAAAGAGCGGAAATTTCGCGGTGTCGAAGCCGTGATTGACAAGGATCTGGCCAGTTCCGTGCTGGCGCAGAAAATCAAGGCCGATATCTTTGTGATCGCCTCCGATGTCGAGGGTGCCGGTATCAACTGGGGTAAGGCCGATCAGAAGATGTTGCGCAAAGTGCCGCTGGTGGAGATGAAAAAATACGTTCAGCAAGGCCAGTTTCCGGCCGGCTCCATGGGCCCGAAGGTGGATGCCGTCATGCAGTTTACCCAGGCAACCGGTAACCGGGGTGTCATTTGTCAGCTGAAGGATATCGAAAAAGCCATTGCCGGAGAGGCCGGCACGGAGATCGTAAAATAGCAAAGCTATTTGATTGTGAATTTCAGAATTCGGATTTCGGATTTGTTATCGGAAGATATCTGATTTTAAATTGATGATTTACTGAGCCAATTTTTTCTAAACGAAAGACTGATACCGAGAAAAACGATAACTTAAATTGTAATTCATATGAGGAAATTTATTAATTTTTTATGGAGGAAAAAATTATGTCGAAGAAAAACGTTATTATCATTGGAGCTGCTGGAAGGGATTTCCACAACTTCAACACCTATTACCGTGGCAATGAAGACTATAACGTAGTCGCTTTCACCGCTGCACAGATCCCGGACATTGAAGGCCGCAAATACCCGGCGGAATTGTCCGGCGAGCTTTACCCGGCCGGTATTCCGATCCACGCCGAGGAAGATCTCTCCAAACTGATCAAAGACCTGGATGTGGACGACTGTGTGTTCTCTTACAGCGACGTGCCCTACCAGCATGTCATGTCAGTGGGTGCCCTGGTGAATGCGGCGGGTGCCAATTTTGTCATGCTTGGACCCGGAGATACCCAGATCAAAAGCACCAAACCGGTAATCTCGGTGGGTGCGGTGCGAACCGGTTGCGGCAAGAGCCAGACCTCACGTCGCATTATTGAGATCCTGATGGAAAAGGGCCTCAAGGTCGTTGCCATCAGACATCCCATGCCCTACGGCGACATTGCAGCCCAGAAGGTGCAGCGTTTCGCGGCGCTGTCCGATCTGGAAAAGCACAACTGCACCGTCGAAGAAATGGAAGAATACGAACCGCACGTGGTGCGCGGCAATGTGATTTACGCCGGTGTTGACTACGAGGCTATCGTGCGGGCGGCCGAGAAAGATCCCGACGGTTGCGACATAATATTGTGGGACGGCGGCAACAATGACTTTCCGTTTTACCAGTCCGATCTGCATGTCACGGTTGTCGATCCCCATCGCCCCGGTCATGAACTGAGCTATTATCCGGGCAACGTCACCCTGCGCATGTCCGATGTGGTGGTCATCAACAAGATGGACAGCGCGGATGCCGCCGGCATCGAGGAAGTGCGGCGCAATATCGCCACCGAGGCTCCGGATGCCATCGTCATCGACGGCGCTTCCACGCTGGATGTCGATGATCCCTCGGTGATTCGTGGCAAGCGGGTGCTGGTTGTCGAAGACGGCCCGACCCTGACCCATGGTGAGATGAAAATTGGTGCCGGCGTGGTTGCGGCCCGCAAATTTGGAGCCGCCGAGCTGGTGGATCCACGACCTTACACGGTGGGCCGCTTGACCGAGACCTTCGAGATCTATCCGGAGATCGGAACGCTGCTGCCGGCCATGGGCTATGGCGAGGTTCAGTTAAAAGACATGGAGA
>JBAVYC010000109.1:0-2328 GCA_049698595.1 Desulfobacterales bacterium
ATGTAGATTTGATGCTTCATGCAGATGTATGGGGCCTCACGGTTCGGATGGTTGATGCACGTTCCCATGATTCAGCGCTCCCTCTACAATCGCCGATGGATCGGCGCACTTATTTTAAGTCGCGGCAACAATTCCATAAAGTGGATTTCAACCAAACGACACAAATATACTATAAACGATTCCCAAGGCCAGATATTCTCAAGATAGTGAAACGGGGTGCCAATTTTTTGATGAATACGGTTGGTCGATCAATTTTTTTAACGCCCGGTTAAGCATCTCTGCGGTTTGAAGGCCGATAAAGCGGTTCATCTCTTTGCCTTCTTTGAAAATGATGATGGTGGGGATGCTCTGGATCCCCAGATGCAAGGCGATGTCCCGGTTGTCGTCGATATCTATCTTTTTGACGGCTGCCTTTCCCCGGTATTTTTTTTTCACTGTATCGAGGATCGGTTTTTGAGCACGGCACGGCGCACACCACGGTGCATCAAAATCAACCAGCGTTACGCCGTGCAGGATCGACTGCTCAAATTTTTTCTGAGTTAATCGCCCACTCGCAGCCATTGCTGTTCTCCTGGTCCCATTGGTAAACTGAGGGCGGCAACCCGGATTTTTGCCGCCCTCTCTGGTAATTGAATTACCTGCATGGTTGCGGCAGTTAACCGCCAAAATCACCGCCGCCCAGTCCCTTCATGGCCTCATCCGTGGTGACCCGAAGCGTTGAGATTGAGGCGTTAAAGGCCGCCCGCTCAGTCTGAATATCGTCTATGCAGGTTTCAGGCTTACAGTTTTCCCGAATCTGATCGATCCGGTCGTCCATTTCCGCAATGAGCATGTGCAGGTCTTCAATGTTGGGCAGTATTTTCACTTTTTCGCCACCGGGCAGGGCTTCCATTTTGCGGGTGATGTCATAGACGATGGCCTTCCAGCCGGTGAGCTCCATTTCCATGGTTTTGCAACAGTTTAAGGCTTTCATAATCATGACGGCGTCCTCCTATTAATGTGGTTTATGTTGTCTTGCTGGCAATGCCCTTAACTTAAGCAAACAATCATCTCTCTTTTCAGTGGAATCATTTCGCCATCTCAAATCGGATTAAGAGGGAAGCTGCATAAGTATTAAAACAAACGAAAACATTATATAAGAACACAACAACTACTTTTTATTATAATCAACTTTTGTGCCACAAAGTCGAAACGATAAAATAATTGAGAAAATTATAAAACACTTTAAAATCAATCAGTTCCACAAATTATTGTTCAATGATCAAGCTTTATGAGATACCCACATGGGTAGTAAACGTAAATTGGCACCGTTACTTTCAGGCAGATCGGCATAGGGTTAACGTTAGGTAACGATTGTCGGGTGATAATTGTAGCGGGATATTTTTTCTCAACCATTTGAGTGAACGCCCCGTGGCAGGCTTTGGGGAAAGCGGGCGCTGTCACGGTTCAACATCGTCCGGGGTGGGGCACTTCAAACGCGGGATCGACCGTATCAGAAATCAATAGCGTATAACCCATACCCGCCAGCGTGATGACCCGTACGTAAAGTCCTAAAATTAAAAACGGCTTATTTGGTCAGAGCGTTCTTTTTTGTAAAAACATAAATATTATCAGATGGTTTTGCCGCCAGTTCGGGATGGGTCGCATATTGGTAGTCCATGAGATCGTCCATGGTCGCACCCATTTGAATGGCAAAGGAGATAAAGTCCACATTGTATGCCGAGCAGTTTCCTTTCCGCAACACACTGCCGCCGACTATATTTCGATTTTCCCGGTTAAAAACCAGTTTGGTTCGGATGGTATCCACCCTGTTCATCATCGGATATTTGTTCAAGACTTCGGAATATCCGGCTACGAAATCAATGCCGGCATCCTTTGCCATTTGTTCGGTCAGTCCGGCGGATCCCCTATAGTCGCAAATTTCAATGTCCTTTGGCCCATGGACCGTTAAATTGGATCGTGGTCGTGAAACCACTCATTCACTTATCCACAAGTTGCGCACCCATCGGCGCTTTTCGTGGTATTCAAGTTTCCTGTGACATGAAATCCCATAGAGGTGAAATCGATATTAATCGGTTTGACCATAGCAAGCAGATCCTTGTCGACGAGGTATTGAAAGCCATCGACGATTAACCGCTCATCCGTATCTTTTGGCTCATCCAGAGCCAACGCCAGCGATGGCGGTCCTCAACCACCGGCATTATAGAAAATACGCAGGGGGCTGATTGCATTGTCCTTAAAATATTCTGTGAGTTTGGATGTTGCCGATTCAGTTACACGAAGCATAGGGGTTTTCTCCTTTAAATGAATCTTTCATTGTCTTTTGCC
>JBAVYC010000110.1:0-8242 GCA_049698595.1 Desulfobacterales bacterium
TTTCTATTGAGATTTAATTTTTTATTCACCGCAGAGCCGCAAAGTGCGCAGAGAATATTAGTTTTATGTTTGCCATTGAAAGGACTGCAAACATAAAGGACGATCCGCCCCAAACGCAAGAACTTACATATACGTGACGGAGTGAAAATTGCAGGCGATCCTATTGTTCGAAGGGCCTGTGTTTTTTTAAATTTTCTGGCCTAGCTCGCAGCCCGCTGCTTTTTAAAAAGAATTTTTAATCTCTGTTTTATCGGATCTGTTGGTTTTGCAGCAGTTCTCGGCGATCTCTGCGACTCGAGCGAAGCCCCGCGGAACGGGATGCAAGCACGGGCGGTGAATCCATCTTTCATTGACATCTTGAGACAGTTTGGATATGTACTGCGCGTTAATCATACTGTTACCCGAAGGAAGGAATTTTAAATGGATAAACCCGAAAAAATGGCCAAAATAGAGCCGGTGCGGCTTGGCCCCGACAGTAAGTTTCAATTTAAATGCCATAAAGGTGTTAAATGCTTCAATCAGTGTTGCAGAGATATCAACATTATCCTGACCCCGTATGATATCATAAGATTAAAAACCCGTATGGGAATTTCATCGGAGGAATTTCTGGCCCTCTATACCGAACCGCAGATTTTAGAAAAAACCGATCTGCCGGTCGTGATGCTAAAACTTCTGGATGAAGAAGGGTCCGACCCCGAACGTAAGGCATGTCCTTTTGTGCGGGAAGATGGCTGTCTGGTTTACGTGGACCGACCGACTACCTGTCGCTATTATCCCCTGGGGGTTGCTTCTTTGAGCCACAAAGGTGATTCGGACGAGGATGAGTTTTATTTTTTTGTGCATGAGCCCCATTGCCTTGGCTTTGAAGAGGAAAAGAATTGGACGGTTTCAGAATGGCGCCGGGATCAAGGGGTGGATGTGCACGACAAAATCAATGCCGAATGGACGGATCTGCTGGTCAGGAAGCGCTCGTTTCCACCGAACATGCAGTTGACCGAACAAACCAAAAAAATGTTCTTTTTAGCCAGCTACAACATCGACAAGTTTCGCGAATTTGTTTTTGAAAGCTCCTTTTTGAATCGCTATTCAGTTGACGGCGCCACCCTGGAAAAGATTAAGGCCGATGAAATTGATTTGCTTCAATTCGGGCTCAAGTGGTTGAAATGGCTGCTGTTTAAAGAAGGTGAATTTGAATTAAAAATTGACGAATGACGATTGAATATTTAAAGCAGAGCTAATAACGCTCGTAATACAAACCGTCCCAGTTTTCCGGATTCTCCAATCGTTGCCCGATGTCGACATTGAAAAAATCGGCGACCGGCTGCAGGATATCGGGTGCGTTTGCATGAACTTTGCGGGCTGCTTCGAGAACCACATTCACGCCCTTTTGGGTCAATTTGCCCAGCGGCGGCCGGCAGCCACCGGCGGGCATTCCCAGAATCGACATTAAGGCCTTGTAAGCCACCGGGTTTCTGGCTCGGCAGACGACCTCCCCGAATGGGGTTTTCTCGGTGGTCTTAACCGTAACCAGACTAAAAAGGGGTGCCAGTTTCAGCATCAGTGTCTTTGCTTCAGTCTGATTTCCGCCATTGAGAAGCTGAACCATTTTGCTAACGGCCCCGGGCGCCACGTTGGCGGCGACGGAGATCACACCGGCGGCATTAATTGCGGGGTCGGTCATCATTTCATAGGTCATACCGTCATCACCGGACATGATGCGGTAGTCCGGGCCGCAGCACTCACGGGTTCGTCGCATGTTAGCCAGATCCGCCGTGGCTTCTTTAACGCTGCAGACATTGGGGTGGGCCTGGTAGAGTAACGCAAGATCTTCCGGCAATAATTGCGCACCGGTTCGGCCCGGTATGACATACGGTATAACGTCGAGATCCGGAAAAGCCGCGGCAATCGGTGCCACATATTCGCGCCGGATTTCAAGGGAACTCGGCCCATTGTAATAGGGATCCACCAGCAAAACCGCGTCGGCACCGACCTTTGCGGCATGTTTTGTGCCTGCAAGAGATTCTGCGGTGTTGTTACTGCCGGTGCCGGCAATGCAAATGCAATGGTTTTTTGTGTTATGCGCAACGGCTTCTATAACCTTATTATGTTCATCCCAGTTCAACACCGGACTTTCACCGGTGGTTCCGACGGCCAGAATGCCCGAGATTCCGTTTTGGATCTGAAAGGCGACAAGTTTTTCCAAGCCTTCATAGTCGACAGCGCCATCTTTGTACGGTGTCGTAATTGCTGTGTAGGATCCTGAATTCATAATTCTCCCCATACCCGTAACTAAATGTTGTTTTCCATTAAAAAACGCTGTATACAATACGTTTTTTCGTATAATTAGGTGAGACGGTAGATAAAAGGCTTTATGATGTCAAGTGAAAAGATAGTTTTTGACCAAAGGATCTAACTTGCACGCTGAATATTTTTAACTCGGCTACACATTTCAAAGGAATTTAAATCATGACGAAAGCTAAAACCGCGGAAGAATATATCGCTCAACAACGCTCATCCATTGCCCAAAATCCGGAATGCGGAAATTCACATTATAATCTGGCGGTTGCACTCATGGGCCTGCAACAGTATGATGAGGCTGAAAAGGAACTGCATGAAGCCCTTGATTGCAGCGCCAACATGGCTGAAGCGTATGTGTCCCTCGGGGGGATCGCTCTGCAGCGCGGTGATCTGGAGAGCTGTTTGAAATACAACAAAATGGCTGTCAAGGCCAGACCGGGCTTTTCGGAAGGTTACGGAAACATCGGATTTGTCGAGCTTCAAAGGGGGAATGTCGATGAAGCCATAAAGAATCTGGAAAGGGCAACCCAATTTAACTTCAGATATATTCAGGCATTTACCAATTTAGCCAATGCCTATCTGATGAAGGGGCTCGTTGAAGACAGTATCGAAACCAGTTTAAAGGCCATTCAACTCAATGCAGATTTTGCACCGGCCCACAATAACCTGGCCATCGCTTATCTGGAAAAAGGGGCGTATGATCTGGCGGCCGAACATGCCGATAAAGCGGTGAAGCTGGGATATGATCTGGCCCCTGAAATACGGAAAGAGATCGATGGGCACAGGAAATGACAGCAGACAGAGGACGGATGACAGAGGTCAGAAGACAGAGAACAGAGGGCAGATGACGGACGACAGAGCAGAGATGAGAGAAGACAGTGAACAGATTACATATATTGATGAAAAAAAATGCCAATTTTTTAATGCCTTGCTTCCGTTCTCTGCTATCTGCTTTCTGACCTCTGAAATCTGTACTCTGATCTCTGCTTTCTGGCCTCTGTTATCTGACTTCTGAAATCTGACCTCCGACTTCTGAAAAAACCATGCCTTACACACCGTTATTTTCCTATTTTGTTTCCCCCGCTGAAACACCTGTAACCCAAAACAGTGCTATCTGGCGGCAACCCCTGCCTTTGTCACGCCATTTCTCCGGAGAAAATGCCGCAAACTCTCTGCGCCATGGAGAATATTTCCTTGCTCTGCGCACCTTCTGTGAAAATGACGGATGCGAGGTTATTTGCCGGGCGCTCACCCGGCGCCTGCAGCAGGGTGTGAAACCGCAGGACATCCGGGAAATCCACATCTGCCTTGAAAAGCACGGAGAATTCTACCATCCAGCCCGTCTAGAAGTGCTTGTAGGTCATCAAAAAATTGCTTTTGTACTTAATGTGGCCGTGTCTGAGACCGGCATCGAGGCCATTAATAGGGAATATCAGTGTTTAACAAAGCTGAACGATGAATTTCCGCTCTCCTTTTTACCGGCAGTCTACGCCTTTGGTGAAGTCGAGTCTACGAGAGATCGTAAAATCCGGCTGTTTTTGGGTCACTGGTTTGAAGGCTACAACGAATTTCATGTTTCCAGAGACTCCTCGGATAAGAAAAACAAAATTCTGGTATGGGAGGACCGGCGGAGTCGTTTTCATCTTTCACTGGAACAATCGGCGGATCTTTACCGACAGGCAGCCAGGATTTTAACTTATTATTATAACGTCGAATCCTTCGAGCAGATATTTTCCTGGCATCATGGGGCCGGTGATTTTGTGGTCAAAATTAACAATGCCGATCTGGATCTAAAGTTGATCAGTGTGCGCGGCTATGCACCCATTTTCAAAAATTCAGGCCAAGTGGAAAACGGTGAAGGGGATGTCGAACTGATATTGCAGGCCCTGTTGATTTTCTTTTTGAATCTTTCCGTCCGTATGCGGCTGGACCGCTATGATGGCGTTGGAGATATTGTCTGGGCGGATGGACCGGCCGTGCAAAGTACACTGGATGGATTTTTTGAGGGTCTGGCCCTGAAACCGCCGGTTCCATCGCTGCCTGATTCCCTTGATAAATGTTTCCGGTATTATCTGTCGGTGTGCACCGCAGCGGATTTATCTGAGCTTTGCGAAACCGTGGTTAAGACATTTCATCGGCGCGCCCCTGAGGTGCGGGTCGTTAAGCGGCATCTAAAAGAGCATGTTGAGGAGTTGAACCGGGTTATAAGGCAGGTACTTTGAAATTGAAAGCTACCCCGATGGATTACCTACTTTTGGGTTCTAGAGCTACAACATCTGGTGTCTCTTTCTTCTTAGACCCGCAAAATAAGGCGAGTTTTGCAATCTTTAATTTTTTTAACCTGTTAACTCCACGAAATCGTGGTTTTTTATTGACAAGACCGGAGATAAATTTTATATCTGCTCCTTGATTGAAAAAATGGGTATTTTTACAATAATATTGAATATTAAATCCATACTACACATGTTGAGAGGAGGTGACATCGGCAATACCCCTAATGAAGTTTTTTTCAAGGCTCATGTGCAAATATTAACTAAATGGAGGTAAATAATGGCAAAACACGAAACCCCTTTGTTGGACCAGCTTGAAAGCGGTCCGTGGCCGAGTTTTGTGTCTGATCTCAAGCAGCAGGCCGAGGTGAGGGCAAAAAATGAAGCCAACGTGGAATTCCAGATTCCCCAGGATGTCGTTGAAGATCTTATCGGGGTTCTGGAACTTTCCTACAAGCATGGCCGTACCCATTGGAAGCACGGCGGCATCGTCGGTGTTTTCGGCTACGGCGGCGGTGTTATCGGCCGCTATTGCGATCAGCCCGAAGAGTTTCCGGGTGTGGCGCACTTTCACACCATGCGCGTCAACCAGCCCAGTGGAAAATTTTATACGGCCGACTATCTGCGCAAGCTCTGTGATCTGTGGGATTTTCGGGGCAGTGGTGTCACCAACATGCACGGATCCACCGGCGACATCATTTTTCTTGGAACCACTACCCCCCAGCTGGAAGAAATCTTTTATGAAATGACCCATACCTACAACCAGGATCTGGGCGGCTCCGGTTCCAACCTGCGGACGCCTTCGGACTGTATTGGTTCGGCCCGCTGCGAATATTCCTGCTATGATACCCATGCGCTGTGTTATCATCTGACCCAGGAGTACCAGGACGAGCTCCACCGGCCGGCATTTCCCTATAAATTTAAATTCAAGTTCGATGGTTGTCCGAACTGCTGTGTGGCATCCATCGCCCGGGCCGACATGTCTTATATCGGAACCTGGAGAGATGACATTCCCATCGACCAGGAAGCGGTCCAGGCCTATATCGGCGGCGAAATACCGCCCAATGCCGGTGCCTTTTCCGGTCGCGACTGGGGTCCTTTCGATATCCAAAAAGAGGTTATCGATCTTTGCCCCACCGAATGCATGTGGATGGAAGACAACAAACTGATGATCGATAACAAAGAGTGCAACCGCTGTATGCATTGCATCAATGTCATGCCCAGGGCCCTGAGGATCGGAGAAGACAGAGGTCTTTCCATCCTGGTCGGCGCCAAAGCCCCGATTCTCGACGGCGCCCAAATGGGCTCCATGCTGGTTCCCTTTGTCAAGGCCGAGGAACCCTATGATGAAATCAAAGAGATCATCGAGGGCATCTGGGATTGGTGGATGGAAGAGGGCAAGAACCGGGAGCGTCTCGGTGAGCTCATGAAGCGGCAGGGTTTCCAAAGGTTGCTCGAGGCGACCGGGCTCAAGCCCGATCCGCGGATGGTTTCCGAACCCAGATCCAACCCCTACATTTTCTGGAAGGAAGAGGAAGTCGAGGGTGGTTGGACACGTGACATCAACGAATTCAGAAAACATCATCAGAGATAGGGGGAAAAAACATGGCATTTGTATCATCAGGTTACAATCCTGACAAACCGATGGAAAACCGGATTTCGGATATCGGCCCGAGGAAATTCGACGAATTTTATCCGCCGGTAATTGCTAAGAATAAAGGTACCTGGCTTTACCACGAGTACCTCCAACCCGGCGTTTATTACCATGTGGCAAAATCCGGCGATAAGGTTTTTAGTGTAAGGGTCGGCGGTGCCCGGCTGATGAGCACCACCCACATCCGTGAAATCTGCGAAATTGCCGAAAAGCATTGCGACGGTTACCTGCGGTTCACCACCCGCAACAACATCGAATTTATGGTGGACAGTGAAGACAAAGTAAAACCACTGGTGCAGGACCTTGAAAGCCGCAAGTTTGCGGGCGGCAGCTTTAAATTCCCGGTGGGCGGCACCGGCGCCGGAATTACCAACATCGTGCACACCCAGGGCTGGGTTCACTGCCACACCCCGGCCACGGATGCATCCGGCCCGGTGAAGGCCACCATGGATGTGCTCTTCGATGATTTCAAGAATAGTAGATTGCCGGCAAAGTTGCGGGTATCCCTGGCCTGCTGCCTGAACATGTGCGGCGCGGTGCACTGTTCGGATATCGCCATTTTGGGCTACCACCGCAAACCGCCGCTGCTGGACCATGAATATCTGGACAAGATGTGCGAAATCCCGCTGGCCATTGCGGCCTGCCCGACGGCGGCCATCAGGCCGGCCAAGATCGAACTTGAAGGCAAGAAAGTCAACAGCGTAGCCGTCAAGGAAGAACGCTGCATGTTCTGCGGCAACTGTTACACCATGTGTCCGTCCATGCCATTGGCAGACACGGAAGGTGACGGTATCGTCATCATGGCCGGTGGTAAAGTGTCCAACCGGATCAGCCCACCGAAGTTTTCCAAGGTGGTGGTAGCCTTCATTCCCAACGAAGCGCCGCGCTGGCCCAGGACCACCGCAACCATCAAGCAAATTATAGAAGCCTATGCCAAAGATGCCAATAAGTACGAGCGTCTGGGCGAATGGGCGGAGCGAATTGGATGGGAGCGGTTCTTTGAAAAATGTGAGCTGGAATTCACCCATCATTTGATTGATGATTTCCGTGATCCGGCCTACTTTACCTGGCGCCAGACCTCTCAATTCAAGTTCTAACCATTTAAAAAACCGGCGGGGGATGCTCCAGAGCGCCTCCGCCGATCGCCACCCGAAAGAGGTTAACTTATGGAATACGAGGAAGCGAAACAGAAAATTGTCGATGGATTACAAAAGAAGCAAAAAACAAAATCCAAGTTTTATTTTAACGATTTGTCCAAAATTCTTGAATTAAAACCCCGGGAAGCCAAGAAGCTGGTAAATAAATTGGTGGTGGACGGCATTCTCGAGTACTGGTCCAGCGGTAGCACATCAATGTACGGTCTTAAAGGTACCGGCAAGCAAGCGGGTGCAGAACACGAAGACTAACCGCCGTTTTTCCACCCAGGCCGTTTTAATTTGATTTTTAAGCAGGAATCAATGCAGCCAGATGGAATGGAAATTCCCAGAATAATCATTGCCGCCCTGCGCGGCGGTTCGGGAAAGACCATACTTTCCATCGCAATCATTGCTGCCTTGAGCAAGCTTGGTAAATCCATCGCACCTTTCAAAAAAGGTCCGGATTATATTGATGCGGGCTGGCTGGCCCTAGCGGCCGGCCGACCCTGCTATAATCTGGACTCCTTTCTGTTAAGCCAAGAGGACAATTTGCAGTCATTTCTGCGACATTCTGCAGATTGCAATATCTCTGTTATCGAGGGCAACCGCGGTCTCTATGACGGCATCGACATTGAGGGCAGCACCAGTACGGCAGAGCTCGCCAAGCTTCTGCGGTGCCCGGTGGTGCTGTGTGTCGATTGCACCAAGATCACCCGCACAATGGCTGCGGTTGTGATGGGCTGTTCTTTGTTTGATCCGGATGTTATACTCAAAGCCGTGATCCTAAACCGCGTCGCCAACCGGCGACACGAAAAAAAATTGCGCGACAGCATCGAGCACTACTGCGGGATTCCGGTGCTTGGCGCCATCCCCAAGCTCGACCA
>JBAVYC010000111.1:0-9545 GCA_049698595.1 Desulfobacterales bacterium
GTTCCATTATTCCTATCGCACGACCTTGTCGTTAGACTCTGAGGCTCTCGAAGGGAGGCTCTCGACAGGTTGTGAGCGAAGCGAGCTATTTTCGATCTAATCGTCCCAATCAGGAGGATTCTGCCACAATGGATCGTCATGCTGAGCGCTATACAAGTTGACGCGTCGGTCCGCCTTTTCTTCCCGCTGGTTGTGGCGTAGTTGTTCGTAGTTCTGGTGAGTTCCCTTATAATAGCATCGGCAGCCCGCCGCATCCGCCCAGAAGTAAACCTCCCGATCCTTGATCATTCCCCGCACAACCTGTTTCTGAGGCATTCGTCTAATGCGGTCGAGCTTTGCCGGTGTGTCCGCCATCTTCAGTTGGAATCCAGCGGCTGCGAGCGCTTCCTCGGCTTTAAAAGTTTTGTTGACAGGCGCCCCGGCACAGCCTACAAGTACCATAATCAATCCCGGCGCCAATATCGCCGGAATTCCTATACGCTTAAGCCATTGCATTTGTTGTCCCCCTTTTAGTTGCTCCGGTCCATGCCTTGCCAAGTTGGACCGAGAGCGCGTTTGAAGCGGTTATAGCAACCCACCCATAAAGTGTCAATCTGAAGCTTTCTTACGTCTCGTATGAAACTTCAGAGGAATAGATTCGATTTTATTTAAAGATGATTATCCCTGCGTTCTCTGTGACTCTGCCAATATATTAAATTGACTATATAAATTATCGGGTTATTATTAAACCATGATTAAACGAAAGTTATTTTAGGTCTCAGAAATTTTTCTCTGGGACTTTTCGGACACCTCGAAAGTCCGTTTGAAAAGGGGTTCGTTTTTGAAAATTTTGTCTTTTTACTTTTAAGACAAAAGCTAAGATTCAAAGCCGCCAAGTTGAATTACTGGCGGACAAAAGATAAAGCCGAGGTGGATTTTGTGATTGAAGCCGGCCAAAGACTCATTCCGGTCGAGGTTAAATTTAAGCATCTTAAACAGGATAAGGTACCGGCATCTTTGCGCAGTTTCATCGACAAATACAACCCGGAACAAGCCTATATCATTAATCTCGATTTGAGCAAAACCCTTAAAATTAAAAAGACAACACTTTTCTTCATGCCTTTTCATGAATTGCTCCGTCAAACCGCAGTTTTATAATTTTTAAAGCAGCGGGTTCAAGAAAATCTCGCAGACATCCCCGATCCCCGCAGTTTGATAACCTTTTGATCATCTTGGCGCCATCTTGCGGTGAACTTGCAACGCTATTATTTGTCCAAATCAGCGCCGAGCCGCTAAGTCCAACGATTCATAATTACACCAACGTAAAATTTAAGGAATGGATCCTATAAAAAAAGAATATCAGACAGGATTTAGAGGAGAAACAAATGGCCTCGTTTTTCACAAAAGCCGCTGCACTGGCCGGGCGGTTCGGGTCCGGCGCCGCAGCTCTCGTGTGTGACATGCGTTGGAGTTACGTGCCGCCGCTGATGGTGTATTTCGCGGCCGGTGTGTCCGGCTTCACCGGCATCATCGAAGCCTTTTTCGTCAAGGAAAAGCTGGGAATGTCAGCGGCCATGCTCGCCAGTCTCGGTTTCTGGGCCGGCCTACCCTGGGCCATGAAAATGCCCGTGGGGCATCTGGTTGACCGGTTCTGGCACCGCAAGGCGCTGTTCGTCTATCTGGGCGCTTCGTTGATGGCTGCAAGCCTGCTGATCATGGTCGGGTTGACCGGACACGCCGTTTGGATGGCGACCATGCTGCCCCTGGACACCTGGTACATTGTGGCCGTGCTGCTGGCACCAATCGGTTTCGTGCTTCAGGACGTGGTGGCCGATGCGATGACGGTTGAGGCTGTGCCGGCACGGCGCGAGGACGGCACGGCCTATACCGAAGCCGAACAGCAGCAGATGCACGTCACCATGCAGACCCTGGGCCGCATGGCGATTGTCGGCGGCGGCGCCCTGGTGGCCGGTGTCGGCGGGTGGCTGGCAAAAGCGCTTTCCTATGAGGCCATGTATTGGATCTCACTTGCGATTCCCGTGATCTCAGTGCTGGGGGTGCTGCTGGCGGCCGGGATGCGCCGCCGGATGCGACTGGTCGACACAATCCCGACGGAGGCATCTCAAGGGGAGGTCCCCGCGCTAAATGCCCACATCCTGGGGGCGGGCGCGGCGTTCGTGGTCCTGTCCCTGTTGCTGGGTCTCGGTCAGGTGCCCTACAACGAGGAAATCATCTTTCTGGGTTCTCTTGCCGTGATCGTCTTTCTGATGCACCGGCTCTTGGCCGATCTCGACCCGACGAGGCGCCGCGCGATCGTTAGCATCGCCATTATCATCTTTGTATTCCGGGCCGTGCCCGGCGCCGGCACCGGTTCGGGTTGGTGGCAGATGGAACGGCTCGGGTTCGATGAGGCGTTCATGGGAAGCCTGCGGCAGGTCTCTTCCATATTGGCGATTGGAGGCATGCTGGCCCTGCGTGGCTGGATGAGCCGGCGGCCGGTGCCTTACCTGGTCGTCTTTCTTTCGCTCTACGGCACCGTGATGACGCTGCCCTTTCTCGGCATGTTCTACGGACTGCACGAGTGGACCGCAGCGCACTTCGGTTTCGGCGCCCGCACCATCGCCCTGATCGACACCATGGCGGATTCGCCCCTGGGCCAGGTGGCCATGATCCCGATGCTGGCCTGGATTGCCAAGGAGGCCCCGCGAAACCAGAAGGCCACCTATTTCGCCGTGATGGCCGCCTTCACGAACCTGGCGTTGTCGGCTAGTCAGCTGGGCACGAAATACCTCAACCGGCTCTTCGTGGTGGAGCGCGGTCGTTATGACGAGCTGGGGGTGCTCATGATCGTCACGATGGCCATCGGCCTGGTGTTGCCCGTGCTGGCGGTATGGGCGCTTCAGCCGCGCGCAAATGGACAATGGCGCCGTCTCGGCGCGAGGCTCAAGCTGCTCAAAGCGTATTTCTCGATCACCCAATCACCATAACCTTTTTAAATGAGGAGAAGGTTCGCACCTTCCGGGTAAAAGATGATTTTTTGATCATTTTCAGATCATCCTCCCGTGAAGTCGGCGGTTTATTATTTGACTGTAAACAGAGCCCAAAAGGGCCAAACCCAAATTCAGGAGGATAAAAAAATGACCAAACGATTTCGAATCACACAGATTGTGGCCATGCTGCTGGTTGTGGGATTGCTGTCCACAACCGGCCTGCAAGCTGCCACGAACGCACCCCGGATGATCCCGGACAACTTCAGCACCCTGGCAGAACAAGTGGGCCCGGCGGTCGTGAACATCCAGGTTGAGAAGGCAACCAAGGGCGGGACCGGCCTGCGTCAGTTTCAAGGCCAGCCCTTCGGGATGAACCCTTTCGGCGACGAGCGCTTCAAGGATTTCTTCGGCAAGCAGCTACCGCCCCAGGAACGCCGGCAGGGCGGGATCGGCACCGGGTTTATCATTGACAAGAACGGTCACATCATCACCAACAACCATGTCGTTCAAGACGCCGACAAAATCAAGGTAAAACTCAAAGACGAGCGCGAGTTCGAGGCCAGGATCATCGGCCGCGATCCTCAGACCGACCTGGCCCTGATCAAGATCGAGGCCAAGGGGGGCGACCTGCCCGTGGCCAGCCTGGGCCGTTCCGCGGACCTCAAGGTCGGCCAGTGGGTGGTGGCCGTTGGCAGTCCTTTTGGCCTGGAGCAGACCGTCACGGCCGGCATTGTCAGCGCCAAGGGCCGCGTCATCGGCTCCGGTCCCTATGACAATTTCATCCAGACCGACGCCTCCATCAACCCGGGCAACAGCGGCGGACCGCTGCTGAACCTCAACGGCGAGGTGGTGGGCATCAACACGGCCATCATCGCCCACGGCCAGGGCATCGGGTTTGCCATCCCGATCGATATGGCCGCCCAGATCGTAGGCCAGCTCAAGGAAAACGGCGAAGTCATCCGCGGCTGGCTGGGGGTGAACATCCAGGACCTCAAGGGCGATCTGGCTGAGTATTACGGATCGAAGCATTCCGCAGGCGCGCTGGTGACCGACGTGGTCCCCGGCAACCCGGCGGATAAGGCCGGCATCAAGGCCAAGGACATCATCACCGCGGTCAATGGCGAAAAGGTCCAAAACAGCCGCGAACTGACGGCCAAGGCCGCCACCCTGCCGGTGGGCGAGACCACCAAAATTACGGTCGTCCGCGACGGCAAGGAGAAAACCTTCAACGTGAAGGTCGCCAAACGGCCCCTGACGCTCGCCGATGCCGGCAAGCCCCCGGTGGAAAAAGAGGGCCAATACGGCCTGCAGGTTACCGACCTGACGCCGGAGATAGCCAAGAACTTGAACGTCAATCGGGAGACCGGCGTGGTTGTGGTCGGTGTGCGCCCCGACAGCAAGGCTTACAAGGCCGGGGTTCAGCAGGGCGACCTGATTCTCGAGGTCAACCGCCGGAACGTGTCCTCCACGGGCGAGCTGAAGCAGCTGCTCGCCAAGTACAAGGACGGCGACGGCGTCTCGCTGCTCGTTCAACGCGGCAACGCCGGCATGATGGTCCTCAAGATGGTATAGTGCCACAATGGATTGATTCGGGCGGGGCCGCAGATGCGGCCCCGCACGTCTTCCAAAAAAGCTGGTTTGCGTTGCAGCCATGTTGTTTGCAGGAGCGGCTTTGCAGCCGCGATCAGTCCTCAGGGCAGCAGACCGGCGTTCGCCAGAGCGCTATGGGCTGCTTCTGCGCTGAGCTGCTCGACGTGGGGCTTGACCTTCTGGATCACCTCCGGACTGAGAGACTGAAGGTCGCTCGACCAGGGAAAATCCGCCATGGATGATTGGCTGCAGGGCGCCTGTGCGTAGCTAGCCAGGGTCACCGGCCGAGTCTGGAAAATCGCGACAACGATGTTGGCATAGGGAGTCGCCGTGTTTTGGAGGGGTGAAAGGAGTTGGGAGAGTCCCGACAGAACCCTGGTCCGGGTGTAAAGCCCATAACCTTTCGTAACGACCGGATTCTTACCGATTTTAAAGCAGGCAACCTGCGGCCACCTGTCGGAGTCATAGCTGCTCACGGAGATAATCAGATCCAGCCGTTCTTCTTCGGCGATTTGGTTCAGGAAGGCCTTGAGATCATCCTGCACCCACTGGGTAACGGCGTACAGGATGTTTTTTGACATCGATTGCTTCCAGTCTTCCGAGGGATTGACCGCGATGGGGATGAACGTAAAGTTGCCGCCGGCTCTCAAGTCTTTTTCGATCGTCCGGTTGAGATAACCCGGGATGTTCCAATCAACATTGTAACCGTTGGTAAAGCTATTGAACCGCAACGATCCGAAATCCACGTGGGTCATCTGAGGCTCCAACAAGTTGAGAATACCGATGCGGGAACCCGGCTGCAACTGCAGCGAAACCGGGCGGGAACCCGCGCAGCCAAGCGCGCTCACCACCATCAGCAACAGTGCCGACCGAAATATACGCATTTGATTTCTCCTTTCAAGAATAAAACAAGATCTCACGGTTTTTCAATGCTATAAACATTGCACGGATGGGCTTTGTAGGCGCCGAGGTTGACAAAGGGCGCCAGCAGTCCGATTGGGCCGATCACCAGCGCACTGAGGGCCCTGGCGCCTTTCGTCAGCAGGGAAAGCGTGTCCGGCCGCACCTTGGGATCCATGATCGGGCCGCTGACCCGCAGCTTGGTCCAAAGGTTCGTAAAACTCGGATGTCTGGGTTCCGGTACGAGCAGGAAATTCACCTGTTCCGTGGCCAGGTTGATGTTACCCTCGCCGGTCAGCACACCGGCCTCGGTGTCGAACACAAACGCCTTACTGGTTGCTATTCCACTGTTGAAATCGAACTGAACGACGGCACACCTGATTTCTCCGCCTTTCGGGTGCTTGCCCCAGAACTGAAAGACCTTTTGGGTAAGACCCACCGAGAGCAGGTCCAGGTAGCGGGTCAGGTAGCCTTGGCCCATGACGGCACCCACGCTGCCGTCCAGACCGGCCATCAGATCATGCATAGAGCCGCCCCGGCTGTTGACATCGACGGCGATATCCAGGTGCGATCGAACTTCCTCGCTGAGCCGCAACTCCCGCAGAAGACCGCCGAGGTCAAAGTCCTGGACCAGGAATTTGGTGACTACCCGGGGCGGCGATTCGGGAAAGAGATGGAAATTGCCGGAAATTTGAGTCTGCTTGTAGCTAGCCTTAAGGGTGTCGACATTGAGATCGCCGTTTTCGAGGGTGAGTATCAGCCGACCGAATTCGAAGTTGGCATCGCGGGCGCGGACATTTTTGGCATTCAGGCTGATGTCGGCGTCCACCTGCTTGAGGACATCGAGGGGCAGCGGATCCTTGCTGAACAATCGGCCTTCCAGGCCGCCGGGCGCCGGTCCAACTTTTTTTTCATCCTTTCCCAAATTTTTCAGCAAGGCCGTCATATCCAGCAGCGAGGAGTCCAATACCAACGTAATCTTCGGGCGCTTGCGGACCTCCACTTTTGCCCGGCCCTTGAAGTCGCTTTGGTCGACGACCGCCGTCAAATCGCCCAGGGAAAAAGATTGTGCCGACCCGCTGAGATGTCCGCTGAAATCAAAGCGGCCCAGTTCGGGGAGGGTCGTGCCCACCAGGGGACCGATCTCGGCCAATTCCTTTCCGTCGGCTTTCAGCCTCAGGTCCATGCCCGTGAGCGCCGCCAGGTCTTTGATGGCCCCGGTTGTTTCCAGGCTCAGGCTGCGGCGGCGGGCCTGCCCCCGGGCTTCCTTCAGGGACAGCGCCCTGCCTGAGCCCGTCAGACGTCCCTGCAATTCAAACTCATCGGTCGGCGGCAGCTTTAGTCCGGAAATCGGTCCAATCTCTGCCAAATCTTTGCCCGAACCTTGGAAGTGCAGATCCAACCCGCCGAGGTCAAGCAAATTTTTGATGTCACCTTTTAAAGCGAGATTCACGCTGCGCCACCTGGCCTTGCCGTCGGCTTGCTTTAGAGATAAGGTCTTGACGGAGCCCGCCAATCGGCCTTGAATCTCGAATTGGTCGGTTGCAGGAAGTTTTACTCCAATGATTTCACCAAACCCGGTCAGATCCGTTCCCGTCAGCTTGGACCGTAGATCCAGGCCCGCGAGGGTGAGCAGATTTTTGACTGCGCCGTTTAAGGTTAGGTGCAGGCTGCCGCGTCGGGCGGTAGCCTGCGCATTCATCAGGCTGAGGGCCTCAGCGGAACCGGTCAGCCGACCTTCAAGCGAAAATTCATCCGTGGCCGGCAGCTTCCGGTCGATGATCGCACCGACTTCTGCCAGATCCCTGCCTGAGCCCTTCACCTTCAGATCCATGCCGCTGAAAGCAATCAAATCCTTGATCTCGCCGTTCACGTCAACGTTCAAACGGCCTCGCTTGGCACTGGCCTGCGTCGCCTGTAGAGATAAAGCCTTAGCAGAACCTGTCAATCGACCCTCAACCGAAAATTCATCCGTAGCCGGCAGTTTCTCGTCGATCATCGCACCAACTTCTGATAGATTCTTGCCGGAACCCTTCACGTTCAGATCTGCGCCGCTGAAGTTAAGCAAATCCTTGATTGCACCGCTTAAAACTATGTTTAAACTGCCCCGCCGGGCGCTGCCGTTTACCGTCTGAAGTGATAAGGCTTCGGCAGAGCCTGTCAGCCGGCCCTGGATGGCAAATTCATCCGTCGCCGGCAGCTTCTCGTCGATCATCGCTCCAACTTCTGATAGATTCTTGCCGGAACCCTTCACGTTCAGATCCAAGCCGCTGAAGTTAAGCAAATCCTTGATTGCGCCGCTTAAAACTATGTTTAAATCGCCCCGCCGGGCACTGCCGTTTGCCGTCTGCAGTGATAAGGCTTCGGCAGAGCCTGTCAGCCGGTCCTGGATGGCAAATTCGTCCATCGCCGGCAGCTTCCGATCGATGATCGTGCCGATTTCTGTGAGATCTTTGCCCGATCCCTTCAGTTGCAGATCGATGCCGTTGATTGCCATCAGGTCGCCAACGTTGCCGCTGAAAGCCAAATTGACGTCGCTTCCCGAAAGCGTCCCGCTGAGGTCGCTCAGGGCTAAAGATTCCTTTGAACCCCGCAAGTGTCCCGTCAGATCAAATGCGGTTGTCTTCGGAAGTTGAATATTACGGGTAAGCTTGAGTTCGGCGAGATTTTTACCCGAGGTTTGGACCTTAAGGTCGATGCCCTTGAGTTTTGGGACATCATCAACGGCACCCTCGAACTCGATGGCGGCATCCGCAAACGCGCCGGACAATTCGAGTGGGAAACGTTCCGATCCCAACAGCTGGCGCACCATCCCGGTCGTGCCGGCAAGGGTGAGCGGCTGGCCGTTATAACCGGCTCTCAGATCAACGACAAGCTTATCGCCGGCTGCCTGTTTGGTCACCTTGAGATCGGTCAGGTGTGCCTGCGCTGCCGATCCGGTCTTGCCGTCGCGAAATGTCAGGTCCAAATTTTCAAGGTGGATATTGTCCACGCTTATTTTAGGTGCCATAGACGCCGTTGCGCTCCTGGCCGAGCTTTCATCCGCAGGAAATTCCCAATTGGCCTGTCCGTCTGGTTTGGTTTCAAGCAACACCGCGACTCCTGCAAGTGCGATTTTGCTCAACTCCACATCTCTGGTCAACAAGGGGAGCAACCGTACCTGGGCCTGGAGTTTGTCAATCTTGATCATGTGCGCTTGGGAGCCCCACGAGGCGTTGGCAAAGGTGATATCGGTTACCACCAGGGCCGGGAGAAGACCGATCGCGAGATCTATTTCGCCACCGATGTTCAATTCGCGACCGGTGGCGTCCTTGACCATCCGGGCAATGCGCGGTTTGAGTTTGTTGTAGTCAAAGGTGTACAGAAACACATAAATCGCCGCCACCAACGCAATCATCAGAAAAAAAACGATACCCGCAAGCCATTTCCAGCGCATTTGAATTTATCCTTTATTTGAAAATGAAAAGGGTACCGATGTTTGACAAACCTTTGCTTCGATGTGGTTGAGCCGGGTAAGATATTCTTCCAGATGCGCTGCCAGGTCATCCTTCTGCAATTCCGGATCAACCTCCGCAAGTTTTTTATACCAGCGGTATATCTTCGATTCCTTGGATAATATTATTAAACCCAACAAATCATTGGGATGGGTATTCATCCAAACACTATCCAGTTTAGACATGGGCCATCTTGCATTTTGTAGGTTGGGTTGAGCCTACTCCAGACTTTGTTGGGTTTCGTTGCACTCAACCCAACCTACATTTTATCGGTGTTATTGCGAATTGCGAAACCCAACAACGGCCGATTTCGGAACCGAGGCCCAAAAGTTTCTTTTTCGGCCTTAAGAGTTCTGGGTCGCCACCACCTTGCCGCGCCGGCGGCGGTGAACGAAAAACAACAGGCCGCCGACCACAGCGATGCCAACGAGGATCGGCACTTCCAAATGTTTGATATCGCCCATGATCAATTCCAGTACATGGCCGCACAAATAGCCTAAAATCCCGATGACAACCGCCCACAGCACCGCACCGATGAGATTAAAAACGGCAAATCGAAATGATGACACCTCGGACATTCCAATGGCCACGC
>JBAVYC010000112.1:0-3700 GCA_049698595.1 Desulfobacterales bacterium
ATGTGGGATATGTACACCGATCCGATCAAGCATGCCCATGCCATCATCGACCACATCGACAAGAAGCGCAAAGCGCTGGGTATCGATAAGGCCAGGGACCGGGTCCTGATGGATATGGCCAGTCGTCAGGCACTTGAAGCCTAAATGAATAAATTCAGGGATTCAGGTATTTAGGAATTATAAGAAAATATTCCTTTAATTCCTGAATTCCTCAATCATTAATTATTAATCTCCACGAAGGAGGAACATATGTCTAAATTAGTTGCATTTGCCGCCATCCAGGGTGGCTATAATGTTGTTTCACAGGTGGAAGGCGAATATCAACGAGCGCTGGATACCTATGACGCCGCTACCAAGGTCCAGTTCCCCAACACGGCTTATTATCTGCCGGTGATCTATTCATTGCTGGGAATCAAGGTTGAAACCCTTGAAGACATTAAAAAACCCTTGGACGTCGCTCGTAAACTTTTGCCACCCCATGTCAAAGGCATGAACCATCTACCCTATCTGGGTCCGTTGCTGGATGCGGGTATGTCCACCTTGTTCTGTTTTGAGATTCGAGAGGCGCTGCGCTATCTTAACGAGCCGGATTTTTATCTGCATTCCGAGGAACCCGACTTGGCGGCCGGGAAAATCTGGCTGGGGGCTGCGGATGATACTGTTTTTCGTAAAAGGGGGGTTGAGTTTGTGGACGGCACCGCGCCCGGTTTCGCCGCTATCGTGGGCGCCGCTCCGAATAAAGAAATCGCCAAAGATATCGTCGAAGATTATCAAAAACGAAGCCTCTATATCTTTTTGGCGGCCAACCAGAATAACACCTCCGTTACCCAACAATTGATTGATGCCGGCGTCCAGATCGGTTGGAATACCCGCATCGTGCCGTTCGGACCGGACATTTCTTCAGCTATTTTCGCTCTGGGCTTTGCCAACAGGGCGGCCATGGCTTTTGGCAACGTTCAGCCCGGCGACTACAAAAAAATGCTGCTTTACAACAAAAACCGCATCTTTGCCTTTGTCAATGCCCTGGGCGATGTGGGCACCGATTGGGCCGGTGCTGCCGCGGGTTGTGTCAACTGGGGTTTTCCAACCCTGGCCGATACCGACATCCCCGAGGTCCTGCCCACCGGAATTTGCACCTACGAGCATGTCGTCGCCAACGTGCCCCATGACGAAATCGTCCAAAAATCCGTCGAAGTCAGGGGGCTTAAGGTGACCGTATCCACGATCGACATTCCCCTGTCTTTCGGACCGGCTTACGAAGGCGAGCGGGTCAGGGGCGCCGACCTCTATGCCCAGACGGGCGGCGGCAAGACCCAGTGCACCGAGCTGGTCAAAATGGCCGAAATGAACGAGATCGAAGACGGCAAAGTTGACATCGTCGGCCCCGATATCACGGATGTCAAAGAAGGCGGAACCTTTCCCCTGGGCATCTACGTTCAAATTGCCGGCCGCGAATTCCAAACGGATTTCGAGCCGATCATCGAACGCCAGATTCACCATTTAATCAACTATATCCAGGGAATCATGCATATCGGCCAGCGCGATATCTCCTGGGTTCGGATCAGCAAAGCCGCCATCGACAAGGGCTTTACCCTCAAAGACATCGGTGTCGTTCTACACGCCAAGTTCCATCAGGATTTCCAAAAGATCATCGACAAGGTTCAGGTGACGCTCTACACCAACAAAAAAGATGTGGATGCATTGACCAAACGGGCCCGAGGGGAGTATAAGTTGCGCGATGAGCGTGTCGAGAAGATGACCGACGAGGATGTCGAAACGTATTATTCCTGCACCCTGTGTCAGTCGTTTGCCCCTAATCACGTGTGCTCAGTCAGCCCCGAACGTACCGGACTATGCGGTGCTTACAACTGGATGGACTGCAAAGCTTCCTTTGAAATCAATCCCACCGGACCCAATCAGCCCATCGAAAAAGGCGAATGCCTGGATCCGGTACTGGGACAGTGGAAAGGGGTCAACGATTTTATTTACAAGGCCTCCCGCGGTGCGGTCACCCATTACAACTTCTACTCCATGGTGACCGATCCCATGACCACTTGCGGCTGCTGCGAGTGTATTGCCGCCATGCTGCCGTCCTGCAACGGGGTCATGACGGTCAACCGCGATTATATGGGTGAAACCCCCTGCGGGATGAAGTTCACCACTCTAGCCGGTGTCATGGGTGGCGGTGCATCTTCGCCGGGTTTTGTGGGCCATTCCAAGTTCAATATCACCCAGGGCAAGTTCATTGTCGGTGACGGCGGACTTGCGCGGATGGTCTGGATGCCCAAGATCCTCAAAGAGGAAATCAAAGACCGGCTCCTTAAACGCGGTGAGGAACTCGGAATCCCCGATCTGATCGATCGGATTGCCGACGAAACCGTCGGTATTACCGAGGAAGAGATTTTGCCCTTCCTGCAGGAGAAAAAGCATCCGGCCCTGGATATGGATCCGATTATCGGATAAAAACAGATGGCAGAGGTCAGATGATAGAAAACAGAGAACAGAGGACGGAAAAAACAACTGGTTCCCGGAATCCGTAATCTGTTTTCTGTCATCAGCGATGTTTTATTCTATGCCCTTTGCTCTATGCTCTTTTTGCCGGCAACCCGTAACTCGTAACACGATATTTAAGGAGAAAAAAATGGCATTAACCGGTATTCAGATTTTTAAACTCCTGCCGAAAACCAATTGTAAAGAATGCGGGGTTCCTACTTGTCTGGCCTTTGCCATGAACCTTGCTTCCGGCAAGGCTGAGTTGGACGCCTGCCCTTACGTGTCTGATGAGGCCAGAGAACAGCTGTCGGAGGCCTCAGCTCCGCCGATCCGCCCGGTGGCCATCGGGAAAGGGGTACGGGCCGCCACTACCGGTGGTGAAACCGTTCAGTACCGGCACGAAAAAACATTTTATAACCCCACTTTGCTGGCAGCCACAGTGGCATCCGACATTGACGAGGCAGACCTTGAAACCAAGCTCAAGACCTGGAATGCCTTTCAGTTTGAAAGGGTCGGCCTGAATCTCAGACCTGAATTGATTGTGCTCAAGGATGCCGGCGGGGACAAAGAGGCCTTTGCCCGCACCGCCAAAAAAATTGCTGAAACCTCTGAATTCAATTTGGCGTTAATGACGGAAGATCCGGCAGTTATGAAAGCCGGCATCGAGGTCTGCGGGTTTAAAAGACCTTTGATGTATGCGGCAACCGAGGCAAACATAGATGCGTACGGCGCTCTGGCCAAAGACCATAATTTACCCCTGGCGGTCAAAGCCGACTCCATCGAAGGACTCATCCCGCTGACTGAAAAACTCACCGAACTGGGTCTGAAAGATCTGGTGCTTGACTCCGGTGCCAGGGAGATAAAACAATCCCATCAAGACCAGATCGCTTTGAGGCGCGCTGCACTTAAAGACTTAAACCGGGCGCTGGGTTTTCCGACCATTATCTTTCCCTGTGAGATGGCATCGAACCTGGATATGGAATCATTAATTGCGGGAACGTTTATAGCCAAGTACGGCGGAATTGTAGTGCTTTCAGATTTCACCGGCGAGAGTTTATTTCCGCTGTTGCTCGAACGATTGAATATTTTCACCGATCCGCAACGGCCGATGACGGTCACCGAAGGCATCTACGAGATTAACAATCCGGATGAAAACTCGCCGGTGATGGTAACCACGAACTTTGCCCTGACCTATTTTATCGTTTCC
>JBAVYC010000113.1:0-3172 GCA_049698595.1 Desulfobacterales bacterium
GGTTTTGAAATCGGCCATTGTTGGGTTTCGTATTTGGTAATACCACCGGCAACATGTAGGTTGGGTTGAGTGCAACGAAACCCAACAAAACCTGGAATAGTCCCAACCCAACCTACAAAATCTAACGCGGCCCAAAATAGAAGCAGAAGCGGCATAATGAAGTTTCATATAAGGTGCAAATGAAAATAAAGATCCTGAAATTTGACAGCGGGGAGCTATTCAGTCCTTAATGCCCGCTGTGACATGAATGCCTTAAGGTGTGAAGAAATTCCCCTAAAATTCGGAAATTACTTTCCGCCTTGCGGATCAACTTTACGGACAGGAATTTGGTTAACTAACTGATATTACACTTCATTAAAAACGTCATAATATTTGGCACAAACATTGTAATAATTTGAAACCAGATCGGGCCAATGCTTTTTGTCGCTACAACGCGAACCGTATCGGATAGCATATACATATGGAGGTGAGGTGTGGACAACAAGGAAAGACTAGCTCTGGCAGAAAAGATTCAAAAGGATATTCAAAAGAGAACCCTCAATTACCGGCTAGTACAGAGGAGAGAAAAGCTTGAAAGAGAATTTGAAAAAATGCTTCAAGATAAATGAATTATTAAAGAATATTGGAAGCAATAAAAAATGGCGCACTTAAGCGATTAGGGGGAAGTGGTTTTGGGTATATTCTGAATGATCGCTTTCAATTTGCGGGAGAAATCTTGGGGAATCGGCTGGTCTTTTACATTTTTGCAAATTGCAACCGTCCTTTTCAAGGTCTCCAGGCAGGTGAAGCAGGCAACGCAGTTTTCAGCATGTTTTTCGATTTCGGCACAGCTGACATGATCCAGTTCCTCGTCAATAAATTCAGAGAGTTTCTGAAACATCTCCAGGCAATGTTTATGGTCATGATCAGCGCTGGTCATTTTCAAAATATCCTTTCAATTTATCTCTTAAATAAAGCCGGGCGCGGTGGAGCCTCACTTTTACATTAGATGGCGACAAGTTGAGAATTTGAGCCGTTTCGGCCGTGCTGAAGCCTTCAATATCCCGCAACACAATGACCAGACGATATTTTTTGGGGAGTGATAAAATTTCCTGATTAATCGTGCTGGAAAGTTCCTGATTCAGTAATTTATCCAGCGGCATCAAGGCCCAATCCGGGACGTGATCCGGTACCTCGGTTTCATTTGCAGGCAGAAAATCATCTAATGATAACTCTTTTTCCGGCGCAAACTTGGACTTGCGTCTTTTCTTGATGCAAGTGCTGGCGGCCACTTTGTACAGCCAGTTTTTAAATTTTGTTTCGTATCTGAAATCTTTTAAATATCTGAAAACATTTAAAAATGTTTCCTGAATCATATCCTCGGCATCGCTATGATCGCGACACATCCGCAGACTGAAATTGTAAAGCTTCTGTTCGTACCTTTTGACAAGGTCGTGAAACTTATCTGTCTGGCCGGTGTTAATAGCCCGGATTAAGTCAAAATCTTTATCTTTGATCTTTTTGTGTTTCAGATTCTTTTCCGCTGTCATGATCGCTTGTCACCTGACAAGAATTTTTCAGTCAGGTGGATATTCCCAGTTTCGGCAGGATGTAGGTCTGGAGCAAAAACCAGACGCCGACAATCCCCAGCACAATTATTAGGTCTTTCATCGGTTATCTCCTTTGATGCGGCTTCATAACCCGACCAAGTTTCCCGCCAGGGCGGATTATCCAACATGATCTGCGGTATGACGCCACTGCGTTGATTTTATACGTGGTTATCGAATGGTTGTCCACTGTTTTTTATAGACAAGGCAGACCAGACTGACAAACAAGAACGCCATGACCAGTCCCAGGTGACAGAGATCCAGAAAAATAATAAAATCGGACGACAAATTTGAGCCGGCCAAATTTCTGATCACCAGGAAAATTCCGCTGGCCAGGATACCGGCAAGCAGAGCACTGCGCACATATCCGGTTGCGGTCACTCGTCTGGATTTGCGCTTCGACAGCAGATAATCGATGATCATATAGGCCGTGAAAGCGAGAAACAATATGGCCACCAGGTAGTGAATATAGTGGGTGATATAAAATTCAGCCAGCCATCCCAATCCGGGGATGTCGGCGATGTAATAGCGTTTGAAAATAGGCATCTGACCAAAACCGGACAGGGTCAGAAAAAAGACCGCGATCAGATAGAACCAGCGACCCGGTAAGCTGATGGCGCTTATGTTGCTTTGACCATGATTCATCAGAACTACTCCTTTATTGAACATTCTGAAACTACTTCGTCCGTTTGTAAAATTTTCCGACAGCGGCCGCGATCCCGGCGATGGGGGCCACAAACATGGCCACCGCCAGGTTATTGGCACGGGCCATTGTATCTTCAACGGGGCTCAGATGGGGTTTTCCCTTTCCTTTTTCGATGGCGTTGTTCAGTTCTTCAAATGGAACCGGCGAGACATAGATGGTGTTGGTACCGCCATTTTCATTTTCTCCGTAGATATAGCCGTTTATTTCGTCTGCCAGGGCATGGGCTTTCTTTAAGATTTCATCCCGGGGACCGATCGTTTGGACATCTTCCGGACAAGCCTCGATACACGCCGGCGATTCGCCCTCCGCAATGCGGTCGTAACAGCGGTCGCATTTGTACATAACGCCGTTGCCCGCCATTGAAGGCATGAGGTCCAGATACAGTCCGGTTCCGGTTTGGCGCTGTGGGATGTGCCAGGGGCATACCTTACGGCATTTGGAACCCCCCAGACAAATATCCGCATCTATCCGTGAGATGCCGTTTTCAAGCTGTTTGGCGGCACCCCAGGGACAAAGCTTCACACAGGGCGGGTTGACGCAATGCATGCAGCGCCGTGGAATTGTCAGTTCGGTTTCTTGGCCGTCGATTTTAACTTCGGCATGCTGGATAAAAAGCCAGTTGTAGGGTGTCAAGCGGTCATTGACATCTTTTTTTTCAGACCAGTCCTCAACCGGAACCCGGTTGGGAAGCATCTTCGGAAAGGGCTTTTGCGGATCAGGATATTTATCAAAATTTGCTTCCGAACAGGCTTCCACACACGCTTCACAACCGATACATTTGCGGATATCCAACAACGTTGCCAGCTGTTTTCCGTCATCGGGTTGGGCGGCTGCCGCAGTGCCTGGAATACTGGAGGCCGCCAAACCGGCTGCCGTCGCC
>JBAVYC010000114.1:0-3802 GCA_049698595.1 Desulfobacterales bacterium
GCCCAGAGAAGCCAGGCGCAATCGACTTTGTGCACAGGGTAAACACTTGACATCTGCTTGCCATGCCAATAGATCTATAAATTAAATCATTTGATCTAGAGGAAACAGGTATGCCCAAACTTCAAAAAGCTAAAAGTCTGAGTTTGGTAGAAAACTGCTTTCAGTGCTATTTTGCAGCAATACGCTGCAAGCTATTGCCTGAGATTCGTTGCGGCGAAAGCATAAGGTTATCGTTTGTGAAAATCGACGTTTAGTCAGACAAATCCCGCTACGGAGCGGAAGCTGGATTGAATCATCCTTTAGTTGAGATTTGACCGGCCATTTATCAATTCCCATGTTGAACCGTCCATCCATTGACTTCTTTCTTAGGCCCTTCTACTGACCGGAAATATCAATCCACAGATAACGATATGCATCTATCTCAAGGTCCTCTCCGGCTGGTATTGCCCGTTGAGTGAAGATTTCATGGGCGTCACGCGTCATGTCCGATGCTGCAAGCTTTGCGGCATTCATCACCTGAGCATATTCAGAAAAGTTGTTGATAATCAGCAACCGCTGATCTCCATCATCTCTGATATAGGCGAGCAGATGGGGGTTGCCGGTATCGGCCAACTCCATGCCGCCATTTCGCAATGCCGATGATTGCTTACGCTGCTTGAAGAGCTTGACCATCTCGAGAAAAAACCGCCACTCCAAGGTGTCCGTATTCGTTAGGTCTTCGGCGGCCTCCCATCTTTTTCGGGATCGGTGTACCCAGCGGCTGTCATTGACTTTTCGCGGATCGGAAAGAAACGTGTAATCATTCAATACCCCATACTCATCACCAGCATACAGCAACGGGATGCCGCCGATGCTTACCTGAATGTTGCGCAGCATATTGATCCGGCGCACCGCCAGTTCGATCATGCGGTTGTCCTGCTTTTCAAGGGCCTCTTCGAGCCCGGCCAGAGATGAAAGCGTACCGGATATTCGCAGATCGCCGTTGTCCGGATTGAATTGAAACGGTACGCCTCGTGAGAAAGATCCCGGGTGTTTGCCGGTATAGAAATCATTCAGGAATTTACGGTGTCCCTGAGGATTGATGCCCAGATGCCAGGCATCCTTGTCATCGAAGGTCCATCCGATGTCGTCATGACAACGCAAGTAGTTGACCCATGCACAGCCATAAGGTAATCGCTCCCGGTGGCGCATGGAGTGTTCCAGCAGTTTTACCTCCCGTGTTGCCAAGGCTTCCCAGAGCAAGGCCATCAGCAGTGGATTGTAGGACAATTGACACTCTTCCGGATGAACGTACTTGATCACGTCGTCGGGGTGAACAATGGCTTCCGATTTGAACAGAAGGGAGGGAGCGACAATCCTGGCCATGGCGTTGAAAGCCCGGATGATAGTGTGGGCCTCGGGCTGGTTCTCGCAAGTCGTGCCCAGTCGTTTCCAGATAAATGCCACGGCATCCAGACGTAAAACCTCGACTCCCTGGTTGGCCAAAAACAACATCTCTTCCGCCATGGCCTCAAACACAGCCGGATTGCTATAGTTCAAGTCCCACTGGTAGCTGTTGAACGTGGCCCACACCCAGCGCTGGAGGTCGTTATTCCAGATAAAGCTGCCTTTGCGCACGGTAGGGAAAATATCCCGTAAATGCTCCTGGAATCGATCGACCAGGGTGCGATCCGTGAAGGTGAGATAATAATTCAAGAACTCCGGATCGCCGGCCTTGGCTTTTTGCGCCCATGTGTGTTCGTCGGACGTATGGTTGAACACGAAATCCAAGACCAGGCTGATTCCCCGTTCACGGAGCTCGGTCGCCAGCTGGGAAAGCTCCTCCATGGTTCCGAGATCGGGGTTAACGGCCCGGTAGTCGCTAACTGCGTAGCCACCGTCATTTTCTCCGTGGGGGACCGAAAACAAGGGCATCAGGTGCAGATAAGTCACCCCCAGCTTTTCAAAATAGGGGATATGATTGCGCAGCCCTGCCAAATTGTCGCTGAACAGATCCACATACAAAACGATACCGATCATGTCTTCGGAAAGAAACCAGAGGGGATCGACTTCACGCTGTTCATCGATTTGGTGCATCGCCTCAGGGCGATCTAACCAGGAACGGATGAGCATGTCGAGAACCTGTTCAAGGGTGTAAAAGAAATCATACTGCCAGCCGTAAAGCTCGTGCAGGTATATGAACAAGCGCTCCCACTCGCGGTTGAGGCGGTTTTTGAAATGGTTCCACCGCACAGGGCTGTCAGCAAGCGCATGTTTGTAATTGACTTCAAGACGTGGGAACAGTCTGCCCAACGAATTACGAGCAGCTTCCCTGTGCCATTCAGAACGATCCATGCAACCTCCTTTCTCAAATCGAGTTGCATTTTACGTGTTACAATGACGTTACCATTTGATCCATCGGCTTCTATATAATTGAATTTTGCATCGGTGCTTAATTGTAATGAGCCAATATCCCTCTTTTGACGGAAAAATTATGACGAATTTTGTTTAATTTCGGTTTGATTTCTAATCGTATGTTCTACAAAATCCTTGCTGATGGACAGCCGGTTTTTGAGCGCATCGAGCATCTTCCTTTTTTCAGCGGTTAAATTTTTATCCGGCAGCGCGACTTCCACGGCCAGCTCAAAACCGATTTTTCTATGTTCTGGCGTCAGGGTATCGGCGGCAAATTCTATGGCTTTCTGCGAACCGCTGAGTTTCATCTCGTTTACAAACTTATTGATCATTGCAAAAATTTCTTTTTTCTGGCAACAAACAAGTGATGAGACTCCAAAATCGCTTCAATGCGTTTGACGTCTGCTTCACAATTTTGGTAATCCATTTGGGCTGCATAGACTGCGATGATGGTCAATGCCTCCTGTATTTTAACATCGTCAAACGGCCCGGCCTGGTATGCCGCCATTTTTTTGTCCAACGTATCAGTTTTAGCCATTTTTTTTCTCCCTGGAGAAGTTCAGCCTATTGCAGAGATCGCAGCGAATTTTAAATAAAAATTGGCATTTTACTAATTTATCCAAAAATTTGCCTTAAATTCATCATATCTTTGCGATCTCTGTGATGAACTACAAACTTTGCCTTTTAAATACCTTAATGTAGGTAACATTTCAACCGCCCTGCCTAAATAAGGTCAATTTTGTATTTTTAATCAGCAGCCAACTTGCGACCCACCATACTCGATGATCTGGGCCTTATATCCACCATCACGTGGTATGTGAGACAATTCTCAGAACAATTCGGCAGTATTCGATTGACCCCGCAAATCGAGGTCCGGGAAGAAGATATCCCTGAAACGCTCAAAATCGTCATTTATCGTGTGCTGCAGGAATCCCTGCACAATGCCGCCAAACACAGTGAGGCCACAGAGATTACCATCGGCCTGAAAAGCGATACTCAACGAATTTTACTCGAAGTTGCCGACAACGGTTGCGGATTTGATGTTCAAAAAACACTCAGTTGGGAGAATCCCCTAATCAGCCCAAAAAACCACAGATTAAGGAACCACCGTCTAAAGAATCGGACCAAGAACCGCCGCAAAGGCCGCCGTTACCGAGCGGTCCGCCGGTGGAGGAGCCGCCCAACGAACCCGGCCAACCGCCGGTCAAGGAGCCGCCACCCAAAGATCTGAAAAATTCGGATGTTTAAACAAATGATTTGAAGCTTAGACGGAACAGGTTGTATTATCGGCGTGGTGACGTTAGGCTCGACGCTGTCTCTGCTTTCAGGATAGGATGCGTGGCGGTTGGGCGGATAGAAAGCTTGAAGCATAGGCGGTTTTAGCATCCCAGCTTCATGACATTTCAGC
>JBAVYC010000115.1:0-21548 GCA_049698595.1 Desulfobacterales bacterium
TTCAGGGTTCAGGGTTCAGGGTTCAGAGGTTTAGGGTTCAGGGTTCAGGGTTAAGAGGTTCAGAGATTCAGGATTCAGCCCAGCCGCTGGCCAAAAAAACGGCCAGTTTGATCAAAAAAGAAACTAAATCTGTACTATCGGTTTGTGAGAATTGAAGGGAAAACACATTGGCGAGACTGGAAAGACTTGAAAATTAGTGCAAGATAACTCTGAACGTTGAACCCTGAACCTTTAAACACCTGCGCTAGATCGTTAATCCTGAACGATAGACGCGCAACTCTTAAACAGCTAAAAATGTCCAACTATCAACCTTGGATATAATATGAAAATAATCCAATACTGCCAGCATGTTCTGGGAATCGGCCATCTGTTTCGCAGTCTTGAAATATGCCGGGCATTGTCCGATCACGAGGTGATTTTGGTCACCGGCGGTCCCCCCGTTGAAATCGATCTGCCGGCGCATGTCCGTGAGTTTCGTCTCCCCGACCTTCAAATGGATCATGCCTTTAAGGGGCTTTTTAGCACCGCTGAAAACATGACTGTCGAGCAGGTCAAGGAAGAACGCCAAAAGCGGCTCTTGGCCCTTTTTGAAAATGAAAGACCGGACCTGTTTTTGGTCGAGCTTTATCCTTTCGGCCGTAAGGCTTTCCGATTTGAGCTCGACCCGGTTTTGAACGCCATACGGGCGAAGACACTGCCACCCTGCGGTGTTTTCAGCAGCGTACGTGACATTCTCGTGGAAAAGGACGATCACGGCAAGCACGAAGCCAGAGTTGTCAGGACGCTCAACCGCTATTTTGACAGGGTGCTGGTTCATGCAGATCCCGATTTAGTAGAAATTCGCGAAACCTTCGGGCCATTTGATCAAATATCTATCCCGGTGGATTATACCGGTTATATTGCACCCAAACCTTCTTTTGCGGCCGGCCAGAGAATTCGAAAGCAATTGGATATGAGTGATCGCGAGATTTTAATCGTCGCCAGCGCGGGCGGCGGCAATGTAGGGACCCCTCTGCTGGAAGCGGTGCTCCGGGCCTTTTCGCGATTGGAAAGGCACAACTGCCGGCTGCAGGTTTTTACCGGACCATTTTTAAACTCGCGGGATTTTGATGGCTTAAAAAAAATGGCCCCTGCTAAGGTTCGGGTGGATAAATTTACAACCGATTTTATATCCTATCTTGCGGCGGCCGATTTGTCCGTCAGTATGGGAGGATACAACACGACCATGAATATGCTGGCCACCCGGGTGCCGGCCCTGCTTTGGCCGTTTTCCCAGAATCGTGAACAACGACTGAGAGCCCGGCGCCTGGCCGACCGCGGGTTGTTGACAGTTTTACAGGATGCTGACCTTGAACCGGGTCGTCTCGCTGCGATGATGGATCAAAAATTGTCTCAAGCGACCCGGCCGGCGGCAACTATAAATCTGGCTGGTGCCACGACAACCGCCGCCTGTATCCAAGACTGGCTGACAAAACAGGGGGTGAAGCTCGATGCCACCTAATGGCCGGGGTATTTGGCGTCGCCTCCCGTCAGCTCTGGATTCACGCGTCGCTGAATGTCTTCGAGCGGGCTGTGAAACTGCTGAATCCATGGCCAGCGTAAACGTTTTTTTCCGGGCCGACGACGTGGGCGTCCCGGGGATGCAATTTGCACGGCTGATGCGTCTTTTCGCAAAATATGGGGCCCCTTTATCCCTGGCAATTGTGCCGGCCTGGCTGACCCCTGATCGCTGGCGGTATCTCAGCAGCTTTGAAAATAGGATTCCTTCGCGCTGGTGCTGGCATCAGCACGGCTGGCGGCACGCAAATCATGAAGCCGAAGGTAAAAAACAGGAGTTTGGCGATGCCCGCTCATTATTGGAAATCAAACAGGATCTGATCCGGGGCAAAGGCCGTCTGGAGCAGCTCATGGCGGCGGCCTTTTATCCGGTGTTTACACCACCCTGGAATCGTTGCAGCGCCAATACACTTCAGGTATTGAAAGATCTGGGTTATGTGGCTGTTTCCCGCAGCCGTGGAAGCCAGCCGCTTTTAACCGGGGGATTGGCGGATTTTTATATCAATGTTGATCTGCACACCCGCAAGGAGCGGGATCCGGCAGCCGGTTGGAATAATCTATTGCGGGAGTTTGAGCAGGCCATCGCATCCGGCTATTGCGGAATTATGATTCACCACCAGATGATGAACGATGCCGCTTTTGGCTTTCTCGAGATTCTTTTAAAGGCGCTGATAAACCACCCAAAAATACAACTCGTCAATTTCAAAGATCTGGTGAGCCAAAAGGTTAACTGAACGTTTACCTGCAGCCCGGAGAGAACACCGGTTTTGCAGGGTACAAGTTAAACCGACACCGCAGCTATGAACATTATATTTTACTGTCAGTATGTTTGGGGTATGGGCCATCTGGTTCGCAGCCTGGAGTTTGCCAGGGCCTTGTCGGGCCATGATGTGACGCTGATTGCCGGCGGTCAGGAAGTTGAAGTGGATCTGCCGGAACATGTTCGGCTGCTGCGGCTTCCGGTACTGTATATGGATGAAAAATTTACCCGGCTGATTCCAGGCGATCCCGGCCAGAGCGTTGAACAAATCCAGCATGAACGAAAAAAAACTATTTATGCGCTGATGGAAGATCTTCAGCCGGATCTTTTTATCGTCGAGCTCTATCCTTTTGGCCGCTCCATATTTGGTTTCGAACTGGAACCACTGCTGGGCGATATTCGTGCCGGTAAATTCGGCAGGGTTAAAGCCGTCTGCAGTCTGCGCGATATTCTGGTGGAGAAAAAGGATCCGCCGGCCTACGAAAAAAGGGTTTTGCAAAAATTAAACCGCTACTTTGATGCCTTGCTGATCCATTCCGATGCCGCCCTGCAGCGGCTGGATGAGACTTTCAGCCGGGCGGGGGATATCAAAATTCCACTGGTATACACAGGGTTTATCACCCAGCAGTCAGATCCGGCGGCCGGCCGAAAGTTGCGGCGGGAGTTGAAGATAGCTCCCGGGGGAAAACTTATCGTGGCAAGTGCCGGCGGCGGGCGCTCCGGCTTCAATCTATTGACATCCGTCCTTGATGCCTGTGAATTACTTCGTGACAGTCTGCCTATCCGACTTGAGGCGTTTACCGGACCTTTCATGGAAAATGAAGCGCATGAGAAACTAGTTGCCCGCTGTGCGCCCGGTATCAGGATACAGCGCTATACCCGGCACTTTCTGGATTATCTGTATGCGGCCGATCTTTCAGTGAGCCTGGCCGGATACAACACCTGCATGAATCTGCTGGTTACCCAGGTTCCCGCCCTGGTTTATCCTTACTCGCGTCAGCGGGAGCAACCCATGCGGGTCAATAAAATTAAAAATCTGCTGCCGATGAAAATATTGAACCCAGAAAATGTTCAACCCGACCGGTTAAGTGATCACATTGTCCAGATGCTGGATAAAAAAAGAACTTTAAAAACGCTGCCAATCGACCTGAACGGTGCGGCCAATGCCGCCAACTTCCTGAATCGGTGGTTAAATGAAAGGGTCGATTGATTATGGCTGAAAGCCTCCAGAAGACCGACTTACCTCCTCACACAGCGGTTCACAGCGACGCTAGGTGGGTACGGTTGCTTCCCATGATAATCCTGGTTTTCGTTACGGTAGCGGTCTTCTGGCCGGTACTCGGCTACCAGTTTCTGGCATATGACGACTCGATCGATGTCTATAACAATCCATATCTTCAGGCGCGATCACTGGACAATCTGCTGCACTTCTGGCGTTACCCCTATGAAGGGCTGTATACGCCCTTGACATACACGCTGTATGCATTGGCAGCCTGGTTGCCGGCGCTGCTGACAGCAAGCCCCTCTGCGGCGGTTGTTCCCGATCCCCGGCTCTTTCACGGCTTCAACCTGTTACTCCACCTGCTGAGCGTCTTGATCGTATGGCGCATCTTGGTCCTGCTCTTGCGTCGAACGAAGCTGACGGGGACAGGAACGGCTGACGACGGCAACTCATTGCCGTTGGATTGGGCAGCCTGTGGCGGCGCCCTGCTGTTTGCCATCCACCCCATTCAAGTTGAACCTGTCGCCTGGGTCGCAGGTTTTAAGGATGTCCTGTTCGGGCTGTTATCGTTTGTGGCGGTGTGGCATTACCTGAGGTATGTCGATGCAAAAATGCAGCCGGGCACGGGCAGACCGACGCGGGCCCGACTGTATTACGGGCTGGCTACCGGGGCATTTGTCCTGGCGCTTTTAGCAAAACCGACCGCCGTGGTTCTGCCGCTGATCGTTTGGCTGCTGGCCGCATGGGGCTGGCGATGCATCTGGCGTGAGCAAATGGCCGGTCTGGCAGTCTGGGTCATGATTGCTCTGGCATGGGGCCTGCTGACACGCTGGGTGCAACCCGGCAATGCGCTTGTTTTTGAGCCGCCGCTATGGGCGCGCCCGCTGATTGCGGGCGATGCCGTTTTGTTTTATCTTTACAAGCTGGTTCTGCCGTTGCGGTTCGGCCCGGATTACGGACGATCTCCGCAAGTTGTGCTGGAACACGGCTGGGTGTTTCTGACCGGGTTGGTACCGTTTGCCCTTGCCGGATGGCTGTGGTTGAAGCGCAAGAAACTGGCATGGCTTGCGACGGCGGCGGGAGTGTTTGTGGTCGGTCTGCTGCCGGTTTTGGGGC
The DNA here is from genome assembly GCA_049698595.1 of Desulfobacterales bacterium. Taxonomy (GTDB): domain Bacteria; phylum Desulfobacterota; class Desulfobacteria; order Desulfobacterales; family JAFDCJ01; genus JAFDCJ01. The sequence continues at coordinate 4,656 of JBAVYC010000115.1, forward strand.
TGATTTCATTCGGCTTTCAGCACTATTCAACGGTGGCAGACCGGTATGTCTACCTGGCTATGTTAGGTCCCGCGCTGGCCCTGGCCTGGGGGTTGGCCCGGCCCAAGAAAAAACTTGCAGCCATCTGCGGCGCTATCGTGTTGGGACTTTTTCTAGTACGCAGTGTGCGTCAGATTCCTTACTGGCATGACACGCTTACATTTTTTGAACACGCGCTACACGTCAACTCCAGTAGCTTTCTGGCCCACAATAACCTGGGTTTTGCTCTGGCCGAACGGGGACAGGATGTCGAAGCCATAAGGCATTTTAACGCGGCCTTGCGCCTCGAACCCGAGTCGTCCCTAACGCATTTGAACCTCGGCAATGCGCTGGAGCGTCAGGGCAAGCTCAAAGAGGCTGTCCATCACTATACTGAAGCCCTGCGGATAGTGCCCACTTATGCTCGCGCCCATACCAATCTGGGACTCGCTCTGGCCAAACAAGGTCGGTATGATGAAGCGCTAGAACACCATACCGAAGCGTTGCGCATCGAACCTGGATTTGCCGAGGCGCATAACAATCTAGCGAATGTGTTGGCCCGTCAAGGTAAATTTGAAGCGGCCGAACAGCATTTTAGCGAAGCCTTGCGGCTGAACCCCGGCTATGCCAAAGCCCATACTAACTTTGGAATTGCATTGGCGATTCAGAAACGGTTTGACGAGGCCCTGGATCACTTTGCCGAAGCGCTGCGGCTGCAGCCGAACTCAGCCAAGGCGCATGCCAATCTGGCCGGGTTACTCTTACAACAAGGGAAAGTCCAGGAGGCGGAGCTTCATTATAAAGAGGCAATCCGGCTAGAACCGAACTATAAGAATGCGCACTTGCGATTGAGTATTGTGCTGGCTTCACAAGGCGAGTTCGACCGGGCCAAATATCATGTGTCCGAGGTCCTGCGATTAGATCCCGGCCATAAAGCGGCGCAGCAAATCCTCGAGCGTATCCAAGATCTGGATCGCAGTTCACCCTAATGTGTAAAGTACTGACTAAAGTTGTGAAATACATTTCACAGCCTTACCCTATGGACCATATTCTCCGGTCGGTCACTCGCCTCAGTAATAAAAATTTAGCAATATTAACAAACCATTGATTCTGAGACCCTAAAATTACGGTGCTTGGTTTGCGGGTTGGTACCCTTTTTGCTCCTTTTCTTCTAGTTCGTCGATCGTCATCTAATAATCGTCAGTATTTAATAAGGAATTCTTCTATGACAACTATTTCTTTGTTAGCCGCTAAACCGATGAAAAACGATGCCAGCTGCATCAATATCCTAACCTGCGAGCATTACCTCAAAAGCGTATTGTTGCAGGTGCCGTATCCTAAGTTGTTTAACGAAATTATCGGGAACCGGAAATTTTTTGTCACCGATGAAGACACCGGTAAAGTCGTACCGGCTGCCCATGATTATCTGCTGGAGCCTGGCAACTGGATTTCAAATGATCTACTGAACAGAGTCTATCAGAACGTCGTTTCGATTTTAGACGATCCGGATGCCATTTACAAAGCCGGCAAAAATATATTTAAAACCGCCGTGGGGACCCAGGTTTTTTTAATGCGACTGGCCGGGGTTCAGACCATCATCAATCGACTTCCCATAGAAAATGCCAAATTTAATGCCAACCGCTCAATAAAGATCATCCAGAATGACAACGGCTATGCCGTGGTGAGAATCTGCTGGGTTGACGACCCGGCCGTCAGCCAGCTTTTCTGTGACATGAACAGGGGCGTTTACGAGGGCCTCGGAACGCTCACGGGTAACCCCGCCACGGTTTCAGAGAAGACATGCCAGTTTAAGGGTGGCAATTACTGCGAGTACCATATCAAATGGAAAGCCAAACCTATTTATTCCCGGTTGATGGATTTATTTCGCGTCCGACTGTCACGGGAAATTATCGATGAACTTGAACGCCGGATTGAAGAGGTCAACACCATTCGCCTGAGACAGGAAAGGATGATAGAATTCAGGACCAAAGATCTGCAGGAGCAGAAGCGAAAGGTTGTCAAGGCGCACAGTTTCCTGGCAAGATATGTACCACCCCAATTGGCAAAGAAAATACTGGCCGGCGATGTGGCACCGGTTCGAGATCATCACCGCCGGAAATTGGTGATGTTTTTTTCCGACATTAAAGATTTCACCAGGACCACGGATGCGATGGAACCCGAAGATATGGGAGAATTGTTAAACGAATATTTTTCCAGCATGAATGACATCATTCAACACTATGAAGGAACCCTTGCCAACATTACCGGTGATGCGCTGTTTGTTTTTTTCGGTGCACCGGACAGAACCGACGACAGAGATCAGGCCTTGCGATGTGTTCGGATGGCCATGGAAATGCAGCAAAAAATGCAGGTGCTACAAAAAAAGTGGTTCAGTGACGGCATTGAATATCCTTTGCAAATAAGATGCGGCATCAATACGGGTATGGCTACGGTGGGCAGCTTTGGTTCCGGGCAAAGAAGCGAATACAGCGCTATGGGCATGCAGGTCAACCTGGCTTCCAGACTGGAAACGGCCTGCGTGCCGGGCGGGATTCTCATCAGTCATTCCACCTGGGCATTGATAAACGATCAAGTTGACTGCCGATCAAAAGAAACCATAGAAGCGAAGGGATTTTCACGGCCGGTCAGGGCGTATGAAGTCAACCTGGGAATAGAATACGAGAGAGATCAAATAACCTAAAGAGCTTAAGCAGGGCTGCGTCATCTTTATTTGCCTGCCGAGCAGAGCAGCTGCATGGCGTGAAAAAAAGCCAGGCACAAGACTTTGGCGGGTCGGGGTGCCTGGCTTGGAACACCTGAGGGCCTTGCGGCACGCTCAAGTAACAAAGCATACCAAAGCATTCGCAGCGTGTCAATGGACGCCTTAACCGTCTGGAGCGAATCATTGTGGATCATTTTATTTTTGCGGACGCTGCTTACGGCAGCAGGCGCAGATCATCCCTTTTAGATCGCCTTCAGCAAACCTGCGGCGGTATCCGGCATATGGCTGACCATACCAGATATCCGCTAGACGGTGGGCGCTGAGATCCCCCATAATGCTACGCTGTTCCCAATCGGCACAGCACTGTACCATGCGGCCATCGTAGAGGATGTAAATCTGTTCCATCAACCGCCGGCACCAAGAAAAAGACTTCAGCCTGTGTCCGCCAACCGCGGTGTCCCGGATATTTTGTTGATCGGCCCGGTTTTCCACCGGTTCGATATACAGTTTTATCCCCCGATCCTGCCAGTATCGTCGGATGCGGGGTATCTCGTCGTGGGTCTGAATGGAGTCAACCATAACGATTTCAAGTCGCGGTAATTTATAACCGCCTTTTTTTTTCAGCTCCAAAAAGCGATCTATGTTTCTCAGGGTCTTATCGAGCGAAAGGCCCATGATGTTCCGGTAAGTGTCTGCATTGAGGCTTTGAACCGAGATCTTGAGCTTGTCGAGGCCTGAATCCAGCAGACCGCCTGCCATGCGCTCTGACAGGAGCCCGCCATGGCTGGTAACCTTGACATACTGCGGCTTTTTGATCCGGGCACTGACGTATGCGACGCGCTCGGCCAATTCGCGATCCAGCATGGGTTCGTTCATTAGATACACCGAATAGCGCCGGATGCCAAGCTCGATACTCTGATCTACAATCGAGCGATACAGATCCCAACTCATGCGGCGGCCTCCGGGAATGTTGCGTCGGGTTTTGCCGTTGGGGCAAAAAATGCAGTTGGCATTGCAGCCCGTGATGGTCTGAATTTGAACATGATCGGGAGCGGTGGAGACGGCGGCCCTGTTTTCGGTTTGGCAGCTGTCTTTTTTCATGCCCCAAGCCAATTCAATGTATTGGAATTTCTACAACATGTTGGAATCACAGTGCTCTTTTCGGCCATCCTATAGGTAACCCCCATGGAATGATGGAATAGTGGAATGTTGGCCTCCGGCTCGTAGAGCTAAGAGCCTACGGCTCGGAGAGAAAACTGGGTATAAAAAGCGGGAAAAGTTCTATTTTATATAAGATGTTGAATCTATATTCTTTGATGATGTCCACCAGTCAAATTTTTTCTAATTTGCCCTATAAATACCCTATTAAAATATGAAAATCAATTTAGAATATATGATTTGAGTCTCGTTTTCTTTGAACCCATCATTTCCTCCGAGAACTAGGCTCTACGAGCCGGAGGTCACAATTTCCACCATTCCATTATTCCAATTGTGAGCGAAGTGAACGATTTTCGGTGTCAAGACCAGGTTCGCTTATTTTTTCACGCTTGACACGAAACCCGCGCTTGCATACATTTACGCTTGAGTCGATCATATGAGTATTTAAAAACGAATATCGAATGTCGAATATCGAAGGAAGGCATTGTATCGATTTGTATTAATTGAAAAGACAGCGCACAGCGTTTTAATCCTTCTAAATTCGATTCGGCTGAGTCGTTCGACCCTGAGTTCATGACCGAAGGGCTCACAACCGAAGGCTCGTCGCAGGCGGCGGTTCGCTGTTCAACCCGGAACCCAGAACCGCTAAACCTCGTTTAACACATCCAGGAGTCGAACATGGAAGCAGATATGGCTGAAATTATAGAGAGCTATGCAGATGCTCACACCGACGATCTTTTACCTCTGCTGGAAGACCTTTTGGCGGAAACCGAATCAATTACCGGACGCTCCCGCTGGAGTATCGGTAAAGTCGAAGGCAAAATGCTGCAGATGCTCATTAAAATTTCAAACGCCAAAAGCGTCGTGGAAGTGGGCACTTTCACCGGGTTTTCGGCTCTGGTTATGGCGGAAGCATTGCCGCAAGACGGTATATTGACGACCTGCGAAAACAGCAAACAGTACGCCGACATCGCGCAGCGCTATTTTAAAAAAAGTCCGTATGGTAAAAAGATCGTGCTAAAATTGGGACCGGCCCTTGAGACCCTGGAGGCAATTGCGGACAGCAGTGCCGACTTTATCTTTATTGATGCAGATAAACCTTCTTACGGCCGTTATTTTGACGAGGCCCTGCGAATTTTACACCCCGGCGGGATAATTTTTGTAGATAATGTGTTTTGGCGCAATAAAATTTTCAAGAAAAAAATTTCGAATGAAAACGCCAGAGCGATTGCCGCCTTCAATGATAAAGTCAACCGGGAGAATCGGGTGGAAAAAGTCATGCTGAGCATCCGCGACGGTGTCTATCTGATCCGTAAAAAACAAATCAATTAGGAACCATTCTCATTTACAATCTAAATCAAACATGCTAAAAATCTTATCATCTAAAGTATGGTTTTTTCACTTCTTTTTTTTTATCACAAAAGCGGGAACCGCAGTGCGGCTTCTCGATTTTCAGCTGATCTCGGGTTTAGGAAAGTGAGGATCTGATCGTGGCCGACCGACCTGTTCTGCCAGAATCGGAAAAAGATACCGGGCACGTGCAGCAGCGGCAGGTCCGTCTGCCTTTCCTTAAATCCGTAGAAATTGCACTAAAAAGCATCAAAGTCCGTTTTTTCCGTTCCGTCATTACCACCATGAGTCTGGTGCTGGCGGTTTCATTTTTGAGTTTTGTCAGTGTCAGCAATGATATCGCCAACGGCATGCTGGCCAAACAGGATCCTGAACTTCGCCAGGTGCTGATCCGATCCGGCTATGACCTCGGGCCCGAAGATACCACCGTGGGGAGCAGCCCCAAGCAGCGATGGCTTGTGATTCTGTCCCTTTTGGTCTGTGTCGTGGGAATTGTCAATGCCCAGCTGATGGCGGTGACGGAACGTTTTCGTGAAATCGGCACCATGAAATGCCTGGGCGCACTGGACCGATTTATTCTGCGGCTCTTTATCCTCGAAGCCGGAATGCAGGGTCTGGCAGGCGCCGGAATAGGTGCCTTGGTTGGCGCTGTCTTTTCCCTGTTGAACGGGTGGCTGCGCTTCGGCGCGGTGGCTATTACTACGGTTTCCTGGGCAAATCTAGCCGGTTCTGTCGGTATTGCCATGGCGGTGGGTTGTCTGCTCAGTCTGCTGGGGGTCCTCTATCCGGCCCTTGTTGCCGCCCGAATGCAGCCGGTGGAAGCGATGCGGGCGGAGTAGTCGTCAGAAGACAGATGTCAGAGGGCAGAGGGCAGAAGTCAGAGAGCAGAGGGCAGAGGGCGGAGGGCAGAAGTCAGAGGCCAGAGGGCAGAGGTCAGAGGCCAGAGGGCGGAGAGCAGAGGGCGGAGGGCAGAGGGCAGAGGGCAGAGGGCAGAGAGCAGAGGGCAGAGGGCGGAGGGCGGAGAGCAGAGGGAAGATGCCGGGATGCTCGGAAGGTGGAAACGGAGAGAGCTCAAGGCTGAAAGCTGAAAGCTCAAAAAAGCTTGGAGGCAGAATGTTAGAGGATATAAATTCGGAATGCGGCCTCCGGCCCATAGGGGCTTGCGCCTACGCCCCGGTGGGAAGGTGGAAAAAGGATTAGCGCAAAGCACGGGTAAAATCGAAAAACTCTATGCGCTATGCTCCATGCACTATGCATTTTGCGTTGAGCGGAGCGTAGCGACCAGGGAGAGACCATGGCAGAAGCCGGTAATGTCGTTCGCGTTAAAAACGTAACCAAAACATTCAAACTTGGAAAGATCGATGTACAGGCTCTCAAAGGCGTCGATCTTGCAATTTCCAAGGGTGATTACATCTCCATCATGGGGCCGTCCGGGTCCGGTAAAAGCACTCTATTCAACATGATCGGAGGATTGGACAAGCCCAGTTCGGGCAAGGTCTTCATCGATGAGGTTGACATCGCCCAGCTGGATGCCTACGAGCTGGCCTGGCTGCGTTGCCGTAAAATCGGCTATATTTTTCAAACATTTAATATTATCCAGGTCATGACGGCGCTGGAAAATGTAACCCTGCCGATGGTCTTTGCCGGCCTTAATAACGACACCGCAGTTGAAAAAGGAATGCAACTTCTGGATCTGGTGGGCCTGGGGGATCGATTCAGCCATAAACCGTTTGAGCTCTCCGGCGGACAGCAGCAGCGGGTTGCCGTAGCCAGAGCGCTGGCAAATGATCCGGCCATCATTTTGGCCGATGAGCCCACCGGCAACCTTGATCTGACCACCGGCGAAGAAATTATTGCTCTCTTGAAGCGATTAAGTCAAGAGCGAGGCGTGACGGTCATTTCGGCCACCCACGATTTCAAGATGCTCAATGTCTCTGATCGGGTGATCTGGATCCGGGATGGACGCGTGGACAAAATCGAAAACCGTGAAGAATTGTCGATTTCCATCGGCCAGATCGATTCGAGGGAATAGACCTCTTATCGGGTTTTTTCTGCCAGCATGTTGTAAGGAACGTAAAGTTTCAGGTGCCAGCAATTAAAAAATTTCAAATAACAAAACACAAATACCAAATAAATCACAATGACCGAAATTCAAAATTTCAAACAATTGGGGTTTGATCTTATTTGATCTTTTGATATTGTAATTTGTTTTTTCCGGTTTATCCGGGTTCCTTAGTGGCTGGATTATTATAGATAATTGTGAACCTATGAAAAGAAGGCGATCAACTCATATACGATTTGGTGATTTCCAATCCGATTCTGCTATCCAAAACAAAGCAGCCGATAACAGCCGCTTGGTATCGAGGATCGAGTATCCAGCATCCAGTATCGAGCAGCGAGCATCGAGTATCGAGTATCCAATACCCCGCAACGCCCAACGCGCAACGCGCAAACCGCAACCCACAACCCGCGCGCAACTCTTATTCATTGTCCTCCTGTTCCTGATGTCCGCTTTATCAGGATTCAGTGCTGATGCATCGGTTTCTAATCAGGATGGCGATGCCTTCAAGGCGGTCATTCAGAAATTATCGTCTTTGGCCGACCGCAGCACCGGTACCGCGGACAATAAGGCGGCGGCCGATTACATCAAAGCGGAGCTTTCACAACTGGGTTTTGAAATTGTCGATTCGCAGCAATTCGCCACTCCGGTTAAACAGTATGGTACCAGTTCCCTGTCAATTCCGGATCGCGGGGTTACAATACCCATCCGGCCGATCAACAGCAATGCAATTTCACCGCAAAAAATCGCAGCGCCCGGCCTAAACGGTGCGCTCATTTATGTGGGACGCGGCGAACTAAATGAATTAAGCGGCAAAACCGTTGAAAATGCGATCGTCTTAATGGAGTTTGAATCCGGCCGGAATTGGCTGACTGCGGCCGACCTGGGTGCCAAAGCATTGATTTACCTGGATCGGGGCAACTCCCCTAAAATTTTTTTTGAAGAAAAGTTTGAACTTAGCCCAATTCAATTTCCGCGTTTCTGGATGCCGTTTGACCAGGCCAAAGAACTCTTTCCTGATTTTGAAACCATGCCCGCGGGACGTGTGGCCGAACAAATTCAACTGGTTTCGGATGTAAACTGGCAGGAGGTTATCTCTGAAAATGTCTATAGTATCGTTCCCGGCAGCGATCCTAAACTCCAAGAAGAAGCTGTCATGGTGGAAGCTTTCTATGACAGCACCGCCTGGGTTGCAGGGCGTTCGCCCGGCGCGGATGAAGCCTGCAGCGTCGCTTCTCTGCTGTTTTTGGCCAAATACCTGAAAGATAACCCCCCGCAACGGACGGTTATCTTAGTTGCCACCAGCGGACATGCCCAGGCACTGGCCGGAATGCGGGATCTGGTCTGGGGCTTTACGACCCGCTCGAATATTCAGCGCAAAATGTCACGGGATCTAAAAACGCTGGTTAAAAAGACCCGCAACACTATTAAAGCGCTCGAACAAGCCTCGTTTGAGACGACTGACCCGGATACCGCGTTAGATGAAGAAATTCAGGGTCTGATCAAAGATGCCATCGAAGAACGAATTAAAACGGAATCCGATCTGATTTCGCGCCGTTTGATGCGGCTGCGTTTACAGGAGAGCAATTCTGAAAATCAGGTTGTTATTAAGAAATTAGCGGATGAAAGACTGCTGTTTCGGCAGTTGCTCTGGAAGAGCACCTTCAGGGATGTATTACCTGAGGAGCGCCGGATTCTGTCACAGCTGGTGCCGAAAACGATCGATGATCAAAAAGCCATTCTTTTCGATGCCAAACGTCAACTGGGTCTGCTCGACAGTACGCGAACCTTTCGTGGGCGGATTAAAATATACGATATCGTCACGGCCGTATCGCTGCATCTCTCGAGTCACGGTGACGGGTTCGGCGCATTCAATTACGGCTGGCAGTATCCGTTTCGCCCCAGAATCAATCGAACCGCGATATATTCAACTTTGGATGAAGTCCTGCGCCAGGGCGCTGAGAAAGTCGAGAAAGAGCTCGGATATGAGGGGTTCTTTAAAGATACCCTACGCCCCAGCCGACGACGGTCCTGGCAGAGTTATTTCCTGGATCAACCGGCCCTGGGTGGTGAAGTCATGGCGATGACCGGTATTCATGGATTGACATTTGTGACGACCCATGATGCGCGGGCCATGTGGGGAACCCCTTTCGATACGCCGGAGAAGCTGGATTACGGGTTTGCTCTGCGGCAGACGGCGCTGGTTGCGGGTCTCATACGGCATTTGGCCGAGACGCCCCGACTGCATGACGGCTTACTCCCCAGAGTCGGCATTGCCGAAATAAACGGCAATACAAAATTTTTACGCCATGGCGAACTGTTTGCCGATAAACCCGCTCCCGGAACCGTATTGCTTGGCTTCCAGGGGCCGGCCAGGTTTTACGCCATCGTCGATCATATGGGAAAGTTTCATTTGCGGGGACTGGCGGATAAAAAACACACCTACCATAAGGTGATTTTCGAGGGCTATAAATTCGACGACAGCGGTAACATCATCTGGGCCATCGACAAAAACCAGACCGGCAAGAGCGCCTATCGCACCAAAATGTTCCGCCGGCACATGGAAACCGATATTATTATGTTCGCCTGCAACGGGATTACCCTGTTTAACCTTTTGGAACCGCGGACCTTCCGGAACTTTCACAAAGGTGCCATCATCGATGGTCGCCGCGAGGCCGACCCGCAGCGGTATTGGTTCAGCCGGCTGGACACCTGGATTTCATTTTATCGCAACGCCTCCAACATAACGACGGTGTTTCTGGAAACCGGCACACCCCTGAAATTGACGCTGTCGGACTCGCCCCTGCGCAAAAAAATGATTTTGCTCAACGCCAGTAAGGACAATCCTCTGGGCATCGGCTATATGGTTGAAAAGTGGCCACTATTGCATCGGACCGAGTTTAAGGTTGCCCGGGACATGTGGATGCTTTTGACTCCCCGCATCGACAATCTCGAGAAACGCGGTATTTTCAACGAACGCATCCGCAGCCTTCAGCAGGCGGGCCAAAAGGCGCTGAACATTGCCGAAACTGCATTGGGCGCTAAGCAGTATGGTCAATTTTATGAGGCTACGGCACGTTCCTGGGCATTGGCCAGCCGGGTTTACGATGACGTCGAGAAAACTCAAAAAGATGTGCTCTACGGGGTGCTGTTTTATATCGCCCTGTTTGTACCGTTTGCCTTTTGTCTGGAGCGTTTGATTTTTTCTTATGCCAACATTTACAAACGTATTATTGCTTTCAGTTCAATCCTCGTCCTGCTGATTGTTATTATTTACAATGTCCATCCGGCCTTTCGATTGGCCTACAGCCCGATGGTCGTCATCTTGGCATTTTTTATCATGGGGCTTTCGGTTATTGTGACGATGATTATATTTTTCCGCTTTGAGGAAGAAATGGCTCGACTGCAGACCCGCGCCGAGTTGGTTCAATCCGGTCAAATCGGCCGCTGGAAAGCCTTTGTGGCTGCTTTCCTGCTGGGCGTCAGCAACCTGCGCCGGCGACGCTTGCGCACGGCCCTGACCTGCGCCACCCTGATCATTCTGACCTTTACCATCATGAGCTTCACGTCTGCCAAATCCATGCGGCGGCATGCGCGGGTCTTATTTGCCGGCAAGACTCCCTACCAGGGTTTTTTGTTAAAGAATGTAAACTGGCGAAGTTTGCCGCCGGAAGCCTTTGGCCGCATCGCAAATTCTTTTGGTGGGAATGCCATTGCCGTACCCCGGGTTTGGCTGGAAGATCAGGATCGGACACGCTCAACTCGAATTCCCGTTTACGTCAAAGGCAGGTTATTTGAAGCCCAGGGTATGGTGGGGCTTTCAGCCGATGAGCCGAAAGTTTCGGGACTCGATCAGATTCTGGTGGCGGGTCGCTGGCTGCGTGCCAATGAACCGCAATCGGTGCTTTTGCCGCAGCGAATGGCCGACCAACTGGGCATTGACCTTTCCCGGCCGCTGAATCATACGGTCACCCTCTGGGGGATGCCGTTTACCGTTGTCGGTATTTTCTCCGGGAAAAAATTACAGCAACGCACCGATCTGGACGGTGAAGCTTTGACACCGGTGATCTTTCCGCGCGAAATGTCGTCAGAGCTAACCGAAGTAGAAGAAGAAGCGATGCAATCCGGTGATGACGTGCGCGAGTATCAAAGCCGCTATCAACACATTGCCGGGGATTTGACCCTTATTGTACCTTATCAGACACTCCTGGCCGGCGGTGGTCATTTAAAAGGGGTTGCTGTTCGTTCTACGTCCCAGGACGCCGTTCAAGCGACAGCCCAGAATCTGGTGGACCGCTTCGGCTTATCTCTGTTCAGCGGAGAACCCGACGGGATCTATCTGTATAATGCCAGTGACACGATGAGCTACAGCGGAGTGCCCAATATTATAATCCCCCTCATTATTTCCGTTTTTATCGTTTTGAATACGATGATCAGCAGTGTTTATGAACGCAAACGGGAGATTGCAATTTACACCTCGGTGGGGCTGGCGCCGTCGCATGTCTCCTTTTTATTTATCGCCGAGGCCATGGCGTTTGCCGTATTGAGCGTGGTTTTCGGTTATCTGCTGGCTCAGATCAGTGCCAAGTTTTTGGCCGAAACCGCCCTGTGGTCCGGTGTCACGGTAAATTATTCCTCAATGGCCGGCGTGTTGGCCATGGTGCTGGTAATTATCGTCGTGTTGGTATCTGTTATTTATCCCTCTAAAGTTGCCGGTCAAATTGCGATCCCGGATGTAAACCGTTCCTGGACGCTGCCGGCGGCCCAGGGTAATATGCTGGAGCTCACCTTGCCTTTTTTAATGACTTACAGAGAACATCGCAGTGTCGGCGGTTATCTTTTTGATTATTTTGAGGGCCACCAGGACGTCTCCCACGGAATGTTTTCAACCGCCGACATCCAGTTTAGCTTTGTGTGCACGGATCCTCCCGGACTGGCAAAAGATACCTACGATTGCCCGGAGGACCAGTGTGAATACGACCAATGCCTGCAGATTAAATCCCGGGTCTGGCTGGCGCCCTTTGATTTTGGCATCATGCAGACAGTCGATTTCTTATTTGAGCCGGCCGAGGACGAATCCGGCTTCCTTGAAATCAAGGTTCAATTGATGCGAGAGTCCGGTGAAGCCAATGCCTGGCGCCGGATCAATAAAACCTTTCTGCATGAAATACGCAGACAGTTACTCGTGTGGCGCTCGTTTGACGACCCGACCAAAGAAAAATACGAACAGTTGTTGATGAATGCTGAAAAAAAGCTAGGAATCCGTCCCGATCAGGTAGCAGAAAGATGACAGATAAACAGGAGCGCTCCATTACGGAATTATCCCCGCAGTCAATCGAATCGGAAAGCTCAGCCGACAAAATCCGTTTGCGTGCCATTGTGATCGGATCCTGTCTTGGCGTTCTGATTTGCCTGGTTACGCCTTTTAACAATGCCTACCGTCAGGGAACACCCCTGGGCGGCGGGCATTTTCCGCTGGCGCCCTTTTATTTCCTGGTCTGGATGATGCTCATCACAGCGTTTATCCGTTGGATAGTTAAAGGACGCAAGTTGATTACCGGAAAGGAACTGCTGGTATCATGGGCGCTGATGGTATTGCTTTCGGGGATTGCCTGGACCGGGCTGGCCCGAACCTTTTTTATCAATTTAATGGCACCTTATCACTTCGCTACGGTCGAAAACCGCTGGGCGGAAGTTCTGCATCCCCTTTTGCCTCAAAGCTGGTATCCTCAGAGCCAGGAAGCCATCATCAATTTTTATAACGGGATTTCCGGCGGAAGATCCATGGGATGGTTGGAGGTGATAAAATCGATCCCCTGGGATGCCTGGCTGGGCCCGCTTTTGGGCTGGACAGGATTCATTCTGCTTTGCTATCTGGTAATGATTTGCATCATCAATCTGCTCAGCAAACAGCCGCTGTACAATGAACGCATGAATTTTCCGCTGCTGCGGGTGCCCCTTTTAATGCAAGAGGCCCTCGATAAGAATGAATTCGGCCGTTTTATTACAAATCGGTTTCTGCTGGTTGGTTTTTTCGTGCCCGTTTGTTTGCACCTTATCAACGGACTGAGTTTTTATAACCCCTCGGTGCCTTCGATTCCGACCTTAATTCTAATGGGTCAGTATTTTCCAAGAGTCGGGTTTTTATCCGGCTTTATTAAACTTAAAATCTACATTTATCCGGCCTTTATCGGCTTTGCATTCTTAACCTCAAAGCAGATTTCCTTTTCCTTTTGGTTTTTCTATTTTGCGGGCACTTTATTGATCGGATTGCTGGCTGTTATCGGTATCAACATACCGGCCGCGGCTTTGGGAGCGACATTCGGCCCGGTGATCTCGCGGCCCGAAGAAACCCAGATGATCGGTGCCTACCTGGTGTTTTTCGTGTTTCTGGCCTGGCTGGCTAGGTTTCACTTTCTGGATACCTTTTTGAAGGGCTTCGGTGTGCGCAAAGAGGAAAATCTAGCCGCCGAATGGTTTTCGATTCGTTTATCTTTCTGGGGTTTCATCCTCGGAGGGCTCGGAATCATCATCTGGTGTCATTATTTCGGAATCCCGTTTTTATTCTCTTTTTTAGTGGTCGGCGCATTTTTCCTGTTTACCCTGGTGGCCACGCGCGTCATTTGCCAGGGGGGAATTGCCTATTTCACCCTGACTGCGGCTCCCATCGACGGCCTGCTGGCGTTTTGCAGTTCCAGTTTTTTTACCAACAGCGGGATACTGGTTGCCGGTGTTGTCCAGAAAATGCTTTTTGTTGATTTGCGCGAGTCTCTCATGCCTTCTTTATTGCATACCCGCAAGATCACAGAAAAAGTCTCCAATAATCGCTGGATTTTTATTTCGATTGCCATCGTTTTGGTAATCGGCGTGGCGATATCTTTTCTGGCCATGCTGGCACTCTGCTATAAATATGGTGTCAGGGAACTCCAGTTCGATTGGGCCACGCGGACAACGGTTGCGGTTTATGACAATATTTATAGTTTGGTCGAATCACCCCAGGATCCCGATAAATGGGTGATGATTTTCACCTGTATCGGGGCTTTGGTTATGCTGGGCCTGGTGATCGGTTATCACCGATTTTACTGGTGGCCGATTCATCCGATCGGCTATTTAACCGCCTATAGTTCCGCGATGTGGTATTTATGGTTCAGTTTTTTTGTGGGCTGGGCCTGCAATGCCCTTTGCATGCGCTATGGCGGGGTGGTGTTGTTTAAAAAGATGCGCAATTTTTTTATTGGATTGATTATCGGTGATTTTTTTATGGCCGGCACCTGGGCCATATACGGGCTGTTTAGCTATTCGAGTTATCTGGTATTGCCGGACTAGCGGGCAGAGGGCAGAGAGCATGGGGCAGAGGGAAAAAGCTCAAGGCTCAAAGCTGAAAGCTCAAAGGGGAACCCTCATCAGTTAAGGCGAATTGGAATAAAACATAGGGCAGGGAGCAAACGGCATGGGGCATAGGGCAGAGGGCACAGAGCATAGTGCTTGGGGCAGAGGGTACGGAGAAATAGTGTAGCCAAGTAGCTCTATGCACTATGCTCTCTGCCCTCTGCGTGCCGGCAAGGTTTAAATTGCGATCACTTACTACAGTTGGGATTTGACATAGCAGCAACTGGATAGGACATATGTACGAAGACAAAGAACTCCAGGAATACAGGGACCTTCTAGAAACCCCGGATCATTTCGAGGAGGGTTTCGACTGGAAGACCGTTGTCGGGGCCATCTTTATCGGGTTTCTCATGATGCCCGGCAGTATGTACCTTCAGTTGGTGATCGGAACCGGGATTGGACCGGCTGCCCGCTGGGTGACGATTATCCTGTTTGCCGAGCTTGCCAAGCGCGCCTACAGCGAGCTGAAGCAGCAGGAAATATTTTTGCTGTATTACATGGCTGGAGCGGCCCTGGCGACACCGTTTCAGGGGCTATTGTGGAGCCAATATCTCGTTCAATCCGATGCCGCCAGAATGTTGGGGCTGGTCGAATTCATTCCCGACTGGGTAGCTCCCGGTCCGGAATCATCTGCTTTGGTGGAGCGCACCTTTTTCCACAGGGACTGGCTAATCCCCATTCTTTTGCTGATTGGGACCCAGATTATTCAACGCATCGACCAGTTCGGGTTAGGCTATGTATTTTATCGTATCACCTCCGACGTGGAGAAGCTCCCTTTTCCGATGGCTCCCGTAGCTGCCCTGGGAACCATGGCATTGGCCGAATCGACGGAAGATAAAAAGAAGAGCTGGAAATGGCGCATTTTTTCTATCGGAGCGGTTATCGGACTTGCCTTTGGCGGGATTTATGTATTGTTGCCCACGGTTTCGGGTCTATTTCTCATGGAACCGATTCGACTCATTCCCATTCCCTGGGTTGAGCTGACCGGTCATACCGAGGAAATTCTGCCGGCGGTGGCCACCGGGATCCAATTTGACCTGGGTCTTCTTTTCATTGGGATGGTTCTGCCATTCTGGGCCGTTATGGGCGGCCTGGTCGGTCTTATCATCACGGTAATTGCCAATCCTATTTTATACAGCCACGGAATCCTCCATCGCTGGCATCCGGGCATGCTGACCGTTGATACGATATTTGCCAATAATTTTGATTTTTACCTGAGCTTCGGTATCGGCCTGGGCCTGGCAATCGCCTTGATCGGCATCTGGCATGTCGTCCGGTCATTCGGCAAAAGCGGTGCCGGTCAGCGGGGTAGCTTTAAAGATCTGTTTCGGCCGCCACCGGGCCGGGGGGATTTTAATTTCTGGATTGCCGTCGGTATATACGTTTTTTCGACCTTATCATATGTCCTGCTGTGTGTCTGGCTGGTTCCCAATTTTCCGGTGGGATTTTTTCTGCTGTATGGATTTATTTATACCCCACTCGTTTCCTACATCACCGCACGGATGGAAGGTATCGCCGGTCAATTCGTGAGTTTGCCCTTAGTGCGGGAGGCCAGTTTTATAGCCGGCGCCAAGTATTTCGGCTATCAGGGAATTGAGATATGGTATGCACCCATCCCAATTCATAACTACGGTGAAGCGACCGTAAAGTTCCGTGAAATCGAGCTGACCGGCACCAGCATCCGTGGCATCATTAAATCTGAAATTGTGGTCTTTCCGATCGTGATGGTCGCCAGCCTGTTGTTTTCCCAGTTCATCTGGCGCCTGGCGCCGATTCCATCCAGCGCCTACCCCTATGCCCAGGAATTGTGGCATTTGCAGGCCCTGAACACGTTGTTGATGCAGACGTCCACTCTTGAAGGAAACGCCCTTTTTTATCAAGCACTTAGCGGAATTTATGTGTTGGCCGGTGTCGGGCTGGGGGTCGTTACGTATGGAATCTTAACCCTGTTCGGCCTGCCAATCATGCTGGTATACGGTATGGTGCGCGGTCTAGGGCAGAGCACGCCCCACGGGCTGATTCTGGAGGTCGTGGGGGCCTTGCTGGGACGGTTCTTTTTCATGAAACGTTACGGTGCCATGTGGCGGCAGTATGCACCGGTGCTTCTGGCCGGATTTTCCTGCGGCATGGGCCTGACCGGTATGTTTGCCATGGGGGTCACCCTTATTCTCAAATCATTGGGGCGGTTGGCGTACTA
>JBAVYC010000116.1:0-1889 GCA_049698595.1 Desulfobacterales bacterium
GTCGGCGCCAAATATGAAATCTACATGTTGCTCTGGAAGCTGGCGGCCGCCGGCAAAAGCATTATTATCGTCTCCTCGGATTTACCGGAATTGATGGGCATTTGTCATCGTATCCTGGTATTCTCCAATGGCAGCATCACCGGAGAGTTGGATCGTGGGGAATTCGATCAGGAGCAGATTCTATCTCTCGCTTACACGGAATACATCAAAAACGCCTCAAGCGGGATTGGGAAGATCAGAGAGTGATAACGTGTCAAGGTTTCAGGGACAACATATCCGAGGTCTGACGCCTCCTATGAAACTACACCAAGTTAAAAGCGAACCGCAGAATATCGAATATCGAATGTCGAAGGGTGGGTTCGCTGCGCTCAGTCATTTTTTATAAAATAGACTGAATACCTTACTTCGACATTCGATATTCATTATTCGATATTCGATATTCTCTTTTTCAGAGTTTCTTTTCCGATCAGACTGGCCGTTTTTTTGGCCAGAGGCGCCGCTCGTGTGAAACTTCATGGAATGACGATTGACGATTGTCGGCAAACGAATTTTGCTGTAAAGGGCCAAGCATGGACGCCAAAAAAAATACCTATCTACTTCTGCGGGAAGCCGGCATCGGAGTTGCGTTGATTATCATCTGCGTCGTATTCGCCGCAACGACGCCCCATTTTGCTTCCTATGCCAATCTGACCAATATCTTAACCCAAATCAGCATCAATACGGTGATATCCGTCGGCATGACCTTCGTCATCCTACTGGGTGGCATTGATTTATCGGTCGGTTCTGTCCTGGCGCTGGCGACTATTGTGGCCGGTTTAATTCTTACCAACGAAGTCCTACCGGTAGGACTTACCGTATTTCTTTCCGTATTGGCCAGCATTGGTGCCGGCGGGCTATGCGGGTTGTTCAACGGCTTTGTTTCCGAGCGCTGGAAAATCCATTCTTTTGTCGTCACCTTAGGAATGCTTAACATCGCCCGCGGCGCAGCCCTTCAGATCAGCGATTCCCGCACCTTCTTCATGTTTCCCGATGCCTTTAACCGCTTTGGCACCGGTACCGTACTCGGTATCCCGGTCATATTTGTCATTGCCTTGGCCCTTGTCCTGATCGGAAATTTCATTCTGCGAAAGTCCGTATTCGGTCGCATGATATATGCCATCGGCAACAATGAAGAGGCCGTCCGCTTGTCGGGGCACAACACCTTTTATTATAAAGTAGCGTCATTTGTAATCTGCGGCGCCATGGTGGGGATTGCGGCCATCTTGTACATGCTGCGACTTAATATCGCCAGCCCTATCCTGGGTGTGGGATTTGAGCTCAACGCCATTGCCGCTGTAGTCATCGGCGGCACCAGTATGATGGGGGGCAAGGGTTCTCTAATCGGCACTTTCCTGGGGGCATCGATCATGGGAGTTCTCAACAACGGTCTTTTGCTGATTGGATTAGGAGATTTTGCACGCCAGATGGTAACCGGCTTTATTATCGTCGCCGCTGTGGTGATTGACACCTACCGGGCGCGGCTGTTAACCAAATTTCAGTAACCGCGTCCGATCGGGTCGGAATCATCAATTGACTTTCGAGATGGGCATTAGCAGATGAGAAACTAGCGATCCATTTCGTCCACCCATCTTTGAATGCCATCGAAGTCAAAGTCCTCTGCCAATTGAATTATCTTGTCACAAAAAGGCGCCGTCATGGCGATGATTGGTATGTTAGAGGTTGGAGGCTTGAGTTCCATCATCTGTCTTCTGCCCTTTGACGTCTGTTTCCCATACATCAGAATCCGCGTTAGCGGAGACTGATTCCCACTTCCCTCCGGGGCGTAGGCCCTATGGCCCCTATGGGCCGGAGGCCGAATTCTTTACCCCTCCGTTGGCGCTGCTATCCGG
>JBAVYC010000117.1:0-3123 GCA_049698595.1 Desulfobacterales bacterium
TTATGATGATGCTCGTCAGGCCTCCGATTTCTACTTTTTCTCAGAAAACACGCCACAGTAGAGAGAAAATCAATACTATTATAATCGTCTTGATTCTTAATGTTCACCATTCCAATTTGCCAAAACCCAATATTCCAGTATTCCATCATTCCAATTGTGAGCGAAGCGAACTATGTTCTATTGGTTTCAGGTGTCGGGTGTCAGGTGTCAGGTTTCGGCATCTAAAGTTTTCTTTCCCTGACACCCGACACCTGAAACCTGAACACTGAAACCTGTATTTAAATATGGTTTGGTCTCGGCTAAAGAAAACCAAAAAATTAAGCCTATTTTTACTGATCGTCATCCTGTTGTCCGTCGGTACGGTCGTGAGTGTTTTCATCGGCTATCGTCAGGTCTCCAATGCGCCTGAAATGTTGCTTAGCTCCATCAAAGAAGGAGCCAATTTGTCACTGGGTAAGATCCGGCAGACTGCCACCCGCGACGGCAAAAAAGAATGGAGTCTGGAGGCCGATTCTGCCAATTATATGGAAGCCGAAAACAAAGTCGATTTAAAAAACCTGTCGGTTGTCTATTTCCTTGAAGACAATCGCGAAGTTTACCTGAAAGCCGATCAGGGAATATTACAAACCGATACAAATGACATTGAATTCTCGGGTAATGTTGTGATAAGAAATGAAGCGTATCGGATGAAGACCGAACATCTGAACTACGAACACGGCCAACGTATCATTATTTGCGATCAATCGATCCGGATTTCGGGACAAGGTGCCGAACTCACGGCGGAGTCCGCTAAATATGATTTAACCGCCGACAAAATCGTTTTAGAGGGAAATGTCGTCGCCACAATTCCCCGGGGCTTTGAGGCAATCCCGGCTATCGATAAGCGTTGATAGCCAGGGGTTTGGTTTTTGGTGCTTGGGGTTTTCATGATTTTTATTAAGTGGGTAATTTTCGCAAAATCAAATCGCCACGGCTTAATTGGGGGAACCCTGTCCCGCGTGTGAATAGGGTTGCAATTTATAATCGTTTCAATTAAAATAAAAGAATTTACCACTACTGGCACTCAAATTGCAAAGCATGGGCTTTCAGATCATGTTTTGGACAAGGATAGAAGCCCCTCCCGGGTAAGGTCCCCGAGTAGTAAGGTTGTCGACGGCGGGACGGTTGATAACGCAGTCCTAAAACTCTAACTGGAAGAATATGGTAGCGTCGGACTGAGAATAGATAGGTATTGGCGATACATAGTTTGCTGATTGTCATTGGGTACCGGAGATTTGATAGATTGGGTAGAGATTTAGATGGATTAGGATTCATTTAGAGTCTCTTTGGAAAAACACATATAAAGAAAACAACGGCAACGGATAAAATGGCACTTGAACTGCGACAACAACTCAAACTGACCCAGCAACTTATAATGACGCCCCAACTTCAGATGGCGATCAAGCTGCTGCAGTTGTCCAGGCTGGAGCTCATGGATACGATTCAAACAGAGCTTGAGGAAAATCCGGCCCTGGAGGAAGTGCCGGACGGCACCTCCACCGAGCAATCGACCGAACCAACGGAGGCTGCAACCACCGAAAGCCCTGAGGTTAAAGAAGTTACCATCGAAGATAAAATCCAGGAGGATATCGATTGGAGCAACTATCTGGATGAGTATAATACGCCCGGAAGGGTTCATCATGAGTCGGAAGACCGGGACACACCACGGTTTGAAGCTTTCATCGCCAGCAATGAATCATTAAATGATCATTTGCTGTGGCAATTTCTAATGACCAAACCGGATAAAGAAGAAGAGAGTATCGCCAGCCTTATTATCGGCAATCTGAACAAGGATGGCTACCTGGATGTTTCGGTTGAAGAAATTGAGATTACAAGTGGCTCACCACCTGAAAAAATCGAGGAAGTTTTATCGATTATTCAAACTTTTGATCCCATCGGCGTTGGCGCCAGGAATCTGAGCGAATGCCTGCTGATTCAGGCTAAATTTCTGGGTTTGGATGACACCCTGGTGATCGATATCATTACCAATCATCTATCCAATCTGGAAAAGAAAAATTACAAGGCTATTTGCAAAGCCCTCAAAAAGAGCATGGATGAGATAGTTTCAGCGATTAATATCATCACAAGCCTGGAACCCAAGCCCGGCCGGCAGTTCAGTGATGAAACGCCCCAGTATATCAATCCGGATATATATGTCTATAAACTTGAAGATGAATTCGTCATCATGCTCAATGACGACGGCATGCCGAAACTGCGTGTGAACTCCTTTTACAAAAGCTCTATCACCCGCGGCAAAAATATCTCCGGGGAAGCCGAAGACTACATCCAGGAAAAAATGAGATCTGCCGCCTGGCTGATCAAGAGCATTCATCAACGTCAAAAAACCATTTACAGGGTGATGGAGAGCATTTTGCGTTTTCAGCGCGAATTCTTTGACAAGGGCATTGCCCATCTTAAGCCAATGGTGCTCAGAGATGTGGCCCAGGACATTCAAATGCATGAATCCACCATCAGCCGGGTGACGACAAACAAATATGCTTTTACACCGCAGGGTATTTTTGAGTTGAAATATTTTTTCAATAGCTCTATTAGACGGTCCCAGGGCGGGTCGATTGCTTCTGCCAGCGTTCAGGAGAAAATCAGGCAAATCATTGCGCATGAAGATTCGAAGAAGCCTTACAGCGATGATAAAATCGCCCGGATCTTGAAAGAAGATCAGATTCACATCGCGCGCAGGACCGTTGCCAAATATCGTGAGATGTTGAAAGTATTGCCATCCAATAAACGCAAACAAATTTAGGGGGAGCATAGAATATGCAAACATCCGTCACCTTCAAAAATCTTGATCCTTCAGAACATCTGAAAGCATATGTGAGCGACAAACTGGATCGTTTCGACAAATTTCTTGACAATCCGGCCGAAGCCAATGTCGTCCTATCTGTCGAAAAATTTCGACACATCGCTGAAATCAGCATCGCCGGCGACAAACTTAATATAAACGGCAAAGAAGAAACCATCGACATGTATTCCGCCATCGACATGACGCTGGATAAGCTTGAAAAACAAATTAAGAAAAATAAAGAAAAAATAAGAGAACGCCGATCTGCAGCCAAAAACCGCAGC
>JBAVYC010000118.1:0-3954 GCA_049698595.1 Desulfobacterales bacterium
CCTGCTCCTGATTTTGTGACTGCGTTCCGCTGCCCGATCCGCCACCATTACCGTTGCCGCCCTGGCCGCCATTACCATTGCCGTTACCGCCCTGGCCACCATTACCGTTGCCACCGTCGCCGCCGGCACCATCACCACCGCCGGAGCCTCCACCTGCACCCCCACCGCCAGCACCGGCCCCTGCGCCACCACCATTGCCTCCGGATCCGCCGTTTCCCCCACTGCCGCCATTTCCGCCGGAACCACCGCCAGCACCATCTGCTCCGGCGGAGCCATTACCGCCGGCTCCAGCACTGCCACCTCCCGAACCATTTCCGCCATCGCCTCCGGAACCACCACCGTTACCACCCCCACCGCCAGAACCACCGCCGGAGCCGCCGCCATTACCTCCACCGCCACCACCACCACCGCCGCCACCTTTTGCCAGAATCATGTTACCGTCAAACAGTGAATTCTCGACGTCCGTGATCGCCGCTCCTTGATTCCAGTTGCCGTCGTTCGGCAGCAGGTTCGATGGGACCGCGCTCCAGGCCGGCAAGGTCATGAACAGTATTCCTGAGACACACACTAATTTTTTCAACATTTTTCTTTTCATATCATCCCCCTTTATCCATTTTAGTTAAAGAAAAAATCCGACGCTCTGCGCCCTGCTGGAAATGCTGCTAAAACAAAGTCAAACTCTGCGGCCGAGCGTCATTCTCAGAACGTTTTAACTCTTAAACGCAACAGGAGGGAAAAAGTTACGGTTTTTTTGAGAATAAAAAAAATAGTGGTAAACTTTCATGGGACACGAATTTACACCGATCTCCATAGAATGACAGAAAATCTGTGATTTTTTTGAAGTAGTGTCGAAGACAAAAAAAATCAGTGTCAGCCGCGTTCATCCGTGTCCCCAAAAAATATTTAAACTAATTTGTAACCTTTCGCACAGGAATTCGTTATGTTAGTAGAAATGAACCTCCCCGCGGCAAGCCGCGGGGCATCTTTAAATGCAAAATTCATTTTATCGCAGCAAGTTTCAAGGAATTAAACCCCTTAGTTGCAACGTTGGGGTAAACCTTATAGATTTCGGATCGCTCTTAAAAGGATTCGAATAATCCGTGTAATCTGCGAATTCTGTGGATTGCAAATGGAGTAGGACTTCGAACATGGAGAGCCTCACCACATGGACACCGGATGGGCACGGCAGAGAAGAGGCCTGCCCGGTTCTGGATAATCTCGAGCCCGACTGCTACTGCCTGAACCTGACCAGCCTGAACATTCCGAAGGCGGTACAATTCTGCCTGAGAGACTTCAGACAGTGCCCGATTTACAAAAATAAAATGGAATACCCGATGCTTCAGCACTGATGAATTTCTTTATTTCCAGAGATATCAGGATTGCCCCACAACCATTGCAAAGATTCTTTCACAAATTCCTATACTCCGGCAGGCGAAATATCACCTCGAGTAACGAGTTGATATCGCGCACTTTCAATTCCCGAATCAGCCGTTTCGGTGTCTGTTAAGTCGGCAGTAATGCCGACCCTCTCAACGATGTCTATCTTTTACTAAAATAGAACCAACCCACGAATCAATTTAAAAAGATCGTATAGAAAACAATGACTCTATAACGTCGCGTTTACCCTAACTATCAGTAACGCTTTTCTTAATGGGCTTCCCAGGAAATGATTGACTATGCATAAAAAAATGCTTGCTTTATTGATAGCCAACCGGATAGACCGGAAAAATAAAAAGTGAACTAAAATTTATTTAGATTCCAATGAAGTATCATTTTCAATCCAGGAGGCCTGTTATGAAGAAATTATATACTTTCATGGCTGTCATCATTCTGATTTCGCCGGGGTATGCCCAACCGGAAGCTGAGCAATTGCTCAAGGCCATCGTCAAGGTAAAGTCGACCATACCCAGTGAGGCGCGCACCGCCGGTGTTTTAGGGACCACCCGCGAAGGAAATGGCGTCCTGATCGACCCTGAGGGACATATTCTAACGATCGGATACCTGATACTCGAGGCCGACAGCATCGAAGTGGTGGATCAGGAAGGATTCGAAATTCGTGCCAGATACATCGGTTATGACCACAAAACCGGCTTTGGTCTGATACGGTCAGAAAAAGCGCTAAACACCGCCCCCATCCAACTCGGACAATCATCCGACATTAAAGCCGGCGACCCGGTTCTGGTGATCGGTCACGGCGGGGTAGATTCGGTTCAAGGCGTTCGGGTCGTTTTTCGAGGTGAATTTACCGGATACTGGGAATATTTGCTCGACAATGCCATCTATACCACGCCGCCGTATGCCGATTACGGCGGCGCAGCCTTGATTGGCCGCGACGGCAAACTGTTGGGCATTGGATCCATTTTTACCCAAAAATCGATTGCCGATCTTGGTACCGTACCCTGCAATATGTTTGTACCGATTGATCTCCTCCGACCGATTCTCAGCCGCTTGATTGCCACGGGCAGTTCGGGTGAGCCGCCCCAGCCCTGGTTGGGTCTGCAAATTGATGAAGTTCATGGACGGTTGTTTGTGCGGCGGGTAACATCGGGAGGACCGGCTGAAAAAGCGGGGCTTGGCTCGGGTGACATTGTCCTCAAAGTCGACCAGAACGCAGTTCAGGGGCTGGCCGATTTTTATCGCAAGGTCTGGTCCCTCGGCAAGGCCGGCGTCGATGTTCCGGTGGCGGTTCTCCAGGGCATTGAGATCCGCGATATTGTCGTGCGTTCAGGGGATCGCGATCAATATTACAGGATTCTTCAAAACAAATGATGGATTACCTCCTTTTGGGTTATAGATCCGTTACATTTATACATCGATTCTCGCCACCCGATTCACCGTCAGGGTGATCGCGCCCCAGTCTTCTTCGACCTTGCCGGTTAAAAGATAGGGCCGCTGGCGGTCGATCATGTGACAGAAACGGTGGTAGGTTTCGGGGAAAAAGGTGGTTTCCACGATACCGGTTTCATCCTCGAAGGTTAAAAATTCCATGGGATCGCCGTGTTTGGTGGTAACCACCTTGCCGGTGATCAACCAGCCGGCCAGGCGCACCTGTTTTCCGAGGTGACGCGGCAGATCGACGGCCTTGACGGTCCGTAATTTCTGCAAAATGGGGTCAAATAACTCCATCGGGTGCCGGTCGCACAAAAAACCGAGGACGGCAAATTCACGCCGCAGGCGCTCACGTTCGTCGTCCGGAGGCAGGGGCGGGGGCCGGCAGGTGCGCGCTTTTTCAGCGCTGCTAAAGAGGGATTGGGTTTGCGGGCGTGATTTGACCGATCCGGGCTTGAGCCCGCAGCCCAGCTGCCACACCAGCGCCGCGCGGTTGCCGCCGGGGTTTAATTCATCCAGGGCGCCGCAATGGATCAGCGCCCGGGCTTCATCTTCAGCAGGCTTTACACGCGCGAGGACTTCGTGCATGCTGCGATATGGACCCTGCCGGCGTTCAGTAACAATCCGCGCCTGGACTTCAGCGGACAGCCCCTTGATTGACAGCAGGCCCGTCCGGACAGCGTTGTCGGCACCCGTCCAGCGAGCTTCGCTGCGGTTGATGCTCGGCGGCAATATTTTCAGTCCCATGCGCCGGGCTTCGGAGACATAGGCAAAGGTGCCGTAGAAACCGCCCTGGTTGCTGATCACCGCGGCGATGAATTCGGCCGGGTGATGGACCCTGAGGTAGGCTGCCTGAAAAGAGACCCGGGCATAGGAGGCACTGTGGGGTTTACAAAAGGAATACCCGCTAAAGCTCATCATCATGTCCCAGATGGCCGCGACCTGATCCCCGGAGACGCCCCGGGTCTTTGCGCCGGTATAAAAGCGTTTTTGAAAATCCCGCAGCTGATGTTCCCGGTCTTTCTTGGACATGACTTTGCGCAGGGCGTCGGCTTCGGCATGGGAGAAGCCGGCCAGGACAACCGCGGCCCGGGATACGTCTTCCTGATAGACCATAATGCCGAA
>JBAVYC010000119.1:0-1887 GCA_049698595.1 Desulfobacterales bacterium
CCCTCAATCCGCCATGGGCCAGTTGTAGCATGATGCGACCGCCTTTGCGATGGACGGCTGCAGTCATTGTGCTCAGGCCTTCAATGCATCCATCATGGTCAACACTCAGCTGGCGCAGGGTGGCCTGTCCGGCCGGACTCACGTACGCGTGACCGGTGATGATCAGCCCTGGGTTTCCTCCGGCCAGATTTTCCATGAAGTTAACCAGTTCCGGCTTGCAGGCACCGTTTTCAGAGGCCAATCCCACCCAGGTAGCGGAGCGAATGAACCGATTGGGAAGTGCTAGGCTCTTGACCCTTGTCGGTGTGAAGAGTTTCGGCATTTTTATTTTTTGCCCACTAGATAGGACCCGATCATCGCCTCGGCTTCGATTTCGACCAAGTGGGCTGGTCTTGCCAGTGCACTGACCTCGGCCAGGATCGTGACCGGTTTTATCTCTTTGAAAAATTCGGCATAGGCCTGCATGTATTCCTGAGATCTGGCGATATCCGTGACATAGATCCGCACCCGATACACCTGGGACAACTTTGCGCCGGCCTTTATCAGGGCCTGTTCAATTTTTTGCAGTATGATTTTTGTTTGCAGGTAGGCGTCACCTTCGGCTTCGACGACACCTTCCGGGGTGGTCGTTGTCGTTCCGCCGACGAACACCATATTACCGATCCTGACAGCCCGGCTGTATCCTATTTTATCTTCCAGTGGAGCGCCGGATGAGAAGTTTTCACGTTTTAACAGCTCCATTTTATTCTCCTCTTATGAAACATTTCAAAAGTTGGAGTTGGTTCTATTCCGGGCCACTTTGCATTTTGTAGGTTGGATTGAGCCGACTCCAGGATTTGTTGGGTTTCGTTGCACTCAACCCAACCTACATTTTACCGGTGTTATAGCGAATTGCAAAACCCAACAGCGGCCGATTAGGGACTCGGTGAACTAAACAGCGTTTGTGAATTCTTGTTCCATGTTATTCAGCAGGGTTTCCATCAACCAATACGAATCCGGGAGTTCAGCAGTTTTGGCCAGAACCTCATCTTTGCCGCTGACGAACTCGTCCGGCACCCAATCCTGACTGTGTTCGGCGGTATAATAGTTGACCATCTCGCGGGTGTACTCGGGATGAAATTGAAGTCCGACCAGCGGACGACCGTTGCATACAAAAGCCTGGTTCACGGAGGCCTTGCTAGCGGCCAGTCTGGTGCAGTTGCCTGGCAGGGAGAAGTGGTCGCTGTGCCAGTGGAAGGTAATAAAGGAAGCCGGGATATTCTGAAAAAGAAAGGACTCCTGACCCTCCCGATTCACCGAAACCGCATGCCAGCCGATTTCTTTGTGCTCATTGGGGAAAATCCGCCCACCCAGGG
Source organism: Desulfobacterales bacterium (assembly GCA_049698595.1). Classification (GTDB taxonomy): domain Bacteria; phylum Desulfobacterota; class Desulfobacteria; order Desulfobacterales; family JAFDCJ01; genus JAFDCJ01. The sequence continues at coordinate 1,356 of JBAVYC010000119.1, forward strand.
CTTCGGCCAGCAACTGGGCCCCAAAACAAATACCCAGAAAGCGTTTGCCGCTGGCCAGAGCCTCACCAACAAACGCTTTTTCTGCTGGCAGCCAGGGGTTGCCCTGTTCGTCCCAGGCATGTTGTGATCCACCCATAACCATCAACCAGTCGAATGAATCTAACGGCGGCAGGTCTTCATTATTGCAGACGTAGGTCTGCTTAACCGGGTACCCCTTCTTAGCTGCCCAAAAAGATATGTTGGTGCGTGAAAAATCTTCGGCATCATGCTCTATCAGTTGTATTCTCATACTTCCGACCCGTAGCGGTAGCGGAAATCGTCGTTCATAACGCATCGCCGGATCAAGGTGAATGTACTGGGGCGAGACAGGCCTTCTCCCCCGGTAGAGATGTGCAGCGATTTAAAACCTTCGCCTTCGATGCCGAGGCCGCCGATGGAGGAGGCATTTTTGACAAACTGGGAGGCGTCGGCAATGCTCGACATGTAGGCGATATTTTGCAGGTCATTCGAATGAAAGACGATGGTGTGTCTC